>NZ_JANJFJ010000295.1:0-5496 GCF_024626565.1 Microbacterium sp. zg.Y909 | reverse complement strand
CGGTCGAGGATCTCGTAGTTGACGATGAAGACGTCCGCGAACGCGTCGATGTTCTCGCCGTCGCCATGGATGACCGTTGCCCGACGCTGCGGCGTCCAGCGGTGCACCTCGCGGGCCCAGTTCATCTTGACCACGTTGGGCACGACCACCAGCAGAGGGTAGGCGTCGGCGACGGATGCCGCGAGCACCGACTCGGCCGTCTTGCCGAGTCCCGGCTCGTCGGCGAGCAGGAAGCTGCGGTGACCGTGACGCACTGCCTCGAGGAACCGCGACTGGTGCGGCATGATCTCGAGGCCCTTGGGCGACAGGCGGTCGAACTCGGGCATGGGCGGCAGGTCCATCGACGCCGCGGTGCCGCCGGCGCCGGTCTCGAACGCCTTGTACAGCGGCCCCATGAGCTCCCAGCCGTCGAGGCGGCGACGGGGGGTGTCGGCGTGCGGCTTGCGCGAGAGGTCCGGCGGCAGGAACGGGTTCGCCTCGCGGCGTGCCTCGATCTGCGGGGGGAACACCTGACGCGAGCTGACGGCGGCCGGGACGACGGGGGCCGCCACCGGGACGCGGTCGGTGATGATGAGCTCGTCCGGCGGGAGCTCGGCTCCCGACTCGAGCAGCCAGTCCCGACGCATGCGCTTGGCCACAGGCGACGTGGCCTGGTCGACCTCGAGCAGCTGGATGAGCGACGTGTCACGCGCCGCGGTCTTGGCGAGGATCGTGGCGACCCCGTCGAGGCGCTTGAGCAGCTCCGCGCGCGTGGCATCGGTGACGTCGGTGTCTGCCTTGACCCGGGCCCGCTCCTCGCGCACGAGGAAGGCGATCACCTGGAACTTCGAACGGTTGGTGGGGCCGAGCTTTCCGCGCTGGGACTTGGCCTCGACCTCGCGCACCTTGCGGGCGAGGATCGGGATGATGGGCGCGTCGTCGTCACGTCGCGACGACGAATTCTTCCTGCGCCGCGACGTGGACTGCGCGGCAGGTGCCGTGGTCGGCATGCTCCTCCTGGGCGTGGATGCCGGATGCCTCGGGCTTTCCCGGGGCGGGATCGATCTGCATGTCACCGCGTGCGGCTCGGATGCCGGGACGACCGCGGTAGAGGGACATCGCACGTGGCGACACGGGCCCACTGCGGCCGAATGCGGCGGCGAGGCGCCTTTCCCCGCCATCCAGTCTAGGGCATATGCGCCGGTCAGCCCCAGATCATTGCGGCAATGTCTTCGGTATAGCCTTCGGGCCCGTAGTCCAGCCACACCGTGGACACCCAGCCGTTGTCGCGGAAGAAGTGCGTCTCGCCCTTCTCCACCAGCTTGTCGTCGTAGCTCAGGAGCGTCTCGTTGAACCGGCACAGGGTGCCGCCCTGCGCGTCGCCGCAGGCGAAGCCGGAGCCTGACAGCGCTGCGACCAGCTCGGATTCGGCGGCCGGGTCGACGATCGCGACACTCGTCGCGATGCCCCTCTCGGAGGGGTAGCCCCACGTGCACCGCAGCGTCGGCACCCCCGATTCCAGCAGCGCCAGCGCATCGGCGTTCTGCGTGGAGGGCATGGTGACGCCGGGGTCGTTCATCGGCGCGACATTCGCCTCGAGCACCCCGCGCATCGACGAGGAGTAGATGTCGTCGCAGGATGCCGGAAGGGCGATGTCCTGTGCGGGCGCGCTCGCGCTCGGCGACGCCTCCGGGGTGGCATCCGGTGTGGCATCCGGTTTCGACGAGCCTGCCGTTGGCGTGCCCGAGGGGGTGGCGCCGGTCGGCTCCGTGGCGGAGGGCTCCGGCTGGCAGCCGGCCAGCGCGCCGGTGAGCATGCCGACCACCGCCACGACGAGGGCAGTGCGGCGAAGGGAGGTCGAGGTGTCAGCCGAGGTGCGCATCGCCTCCGACGATAGCGCGATGCGGCGGTCAGGTCGGCGCAGCCGTGCGCCGACGAGCGACGAGCCCGCTGGCCCTGACCGGGCTTGCGGGGACGGTTGAATCGGCGACATGATGCCTTCAACCGTCCCCGGATGAAGTCACGAAGGAGTGACGATGACACCTACGGCCCCGGTATCACGACGACAGTTCCTGAGTCTGGCGGGCATGCTCGCCGGGACGGCTGCGCTCGCCGCCTGCAGCGGATCGCCCATCGCGGGCCAGACCGCTCGGCCGCTGCAGTTCTGGCACCTGCTCAGCGGCGCCGACGGCGTGACGATGTCGGGACTCATCGACACCGCCAACGCCGCACAGACGGCGTATGGCGTGCACCCGACGGTGCTGTCGTGGGGCGAGCCGTACTACACCAAGCTCGCCATGGCGGCCGCCGGCGGACGGGCGCCCGACCTGTCGGTGATGCACGCGTCGCGTGTCGTCGGATACGCCCCCGGCGGGCTGCTGGACCCGTGGGACGTGCAGCGCCTTGCCGACCTCGGCGTCGACGAAGCCTCGTTCCCTGCGGCCGTCTGGGAGAAGGGTTTCGTCGGCGACGACCTCTACAGCGTCGCGCTGGACGCTCACCCGTTCATCCTCATGTTCAACACCGAGATCTGCGAGCGCGCCGGGGTACTGGACAGCGACGGACGCCTGCGTGCCGTCTCCTCCCCCGAGGACTTCCTGGAGCTCGCCCGGGCCGTTGCCGGCGAGTCCGAGGGCCACGGCCTGTCCTACGGCTACCTCGGCGACGGGGCGCAGATGTGGCGCCTGTTCTACACGCTCTACACCCAGCACGGCTCCGAGATCGAGCTGCCCGAAGGCGGCACCGCCGAGATGGACGACGACGCGGCGCTGACCGCCCTGACGTTCATGCAGCAGCTGCTCGACGGTGAGATCGCGGCGCGAGAGAACGACTACCAGTCGGCGATCGCCGAGTTCGCCACCGGCCGCAGCGGCCTCTTCCTCACCGGCGTGTGGGAGCTGCGGTCGATGCAGCAAGCGGACCTGCCACTGGATGCCACGCTCATCCCGACCCTCTTCGGTACGCCCAGCGTCTACGCCGACTCCCACGCGTTCACGCTGCCGCACCAGAGCTCACCGAACCCCGAGACGCGGGACCTCGTCTACCGGTTCGTCGCCGACATCCTCAAGGGTTCGTTCGACTGGGCCGGCGCCGGGCACATCCCGGCGTACCTGCCCGTCACCGAGGCTCCGGCTTATGCCGACCTGCTGCCGCAGGCCCACTACGCCGAGGCCGCGGAGTACGTGCGCTACGACCCGCCCGCGTGGTTCACCGGGTCGGGCTCCCGATTCCAGGCGGAGTTCGGCTCCGCGGTGCAGAACGTGCTGCTGGGCGGCGATGACCCGGTTGCCGCGATCACCCGCTTCCGCTCGCGCCTGGACACCCAGCTGCGAACACCCAATCCGGCCAACCCGCAGGGAGGCGCGTCATGACCACCACGGCACCTGCCGCCTCCACAGCGACGGTCGTGACCGGCCGTCCGGGGGCCCGCGTCCGCCACGCCACCGGCGAGCGCCGCGAGACCGCCGCGGCGTGGGGGTTCCTCACCCCGTTCATGATCGCCTTCGTGCTGTTCCTGGTGTGGCCGCTGCTGCACGGGCTTTACCTGAGCTTCACCGACCAGTCCCTCACCGGCGCCGGAGGCGGCTTCGTCGGGTTCGCCAACTACGCCGAAGCGCTCGGCGATCCGGTGATGTGGCGGTCACTCGGGAACACGGTGTGGTTCACCATCCTCTCGACGGTGCCGCTGGTGCTCCTCGCGCTCGTGATGGCCCTTCTGGTGCACCGGGGGCTCCCCGCCCAGTGGCTGTGGCGGCTGTCGTTCTTCATGCCCTACCTGCTGGCATCCACCGTCATCTCGCAGATCTGGGTGTGGATCTTCAACCCCCAGATCGGCGCCGCCAACCGGGTGCTCGCCTGGTTCGGACTGGAGCCCCTCGCCTGGCTGCAGAGCCCGGACACCAACATGTACGCCATCGTCATCGCCACGGTGTGGTGGACGGTGGGCTTCAACTTCCTGCTGTACCTCGCGGCGCTGCAGAACATCCCCGCGCAGCAGTACGAGGCGGCCGCCATCGACGGTGCGGGACCCTGGCGCCAGCTGTGGTCGATCACCCTGCCGCAGCTGGGCCAGGTGACGGTGCTCATCGTCATCCTGCAGATGCTCGCGTCGCTGAAGCTCTTCGACCAGGCGTACCAGATGCTCGGCGGCGTCGCGAGTGACACCACCCGCTCGATCGTGCAGTACATCTACGAGGCCGGATTCGTCGGTTACCGGTTCGGATACTCCTCGGCCATCTCCTACGTGTTCTTCGCCATCATCGTCATCATCGGGGTGGTGCAGGCGTTCGCCATGCGCCGCCGGGGGGAGCAGTCATGACCACCACCGCTCAGGTCCGATCCCCGCTGGCGACGCCCGACGGCGCCGGCACCCGGCCCGACCGCACCACCAAGCCCGGCGCGCGCCGGCTGAGCCCGCTCAACATCCTCGCCTTCCTCGCGCTGGCGCTGATGGCGATCGGCTGGCTGCTTCCCTTTCTCTGGGCGGTGGCCACCTCGTTCATGACCGAGACCGATGCCGCCTCCGGTGGCAGCTGGATCGGTCCGTCGGGCCCCACCACCGACGCGTACGCGGCGATCCTCGCCCAGGGGAACGTCTACATCTGGGCGTTCAACAGCCTGTGGACCTCCGCTGCGGTGACCGCCATCACGGTGGCCATCTCGGCCATGGCCGCCTACGCGTTCTCGCGGCTGGAGTTTCCCGGCAGGAAGTTCCTCTTCGGCGCCGTGATCGCCTCGATCGTCGTGCCGCCGCAGGTGCTCATCATTCCGCTGTTCTACGAGATGCTCGCGTTCAACCTCGTCGACACCCCGCTGGGACTGATCCTGCCGCAGGTGGTCGCCCCGGCGATGGTGTTCATCCTGAAGAAGTTCTTCGACCAGGTGCCGATCGAACTCGAGGATGCCGCCCGGGTCGACGGCGCCGGGCGAGTGCGCGTGTTCTGGTCCATCGCGCTGCCGCTGTCGCGTGGCATCCTCGCCGCCGTCGCGATCTTCGTGTTCATCTCGACCTGGAACAACTTCCTCTGGCCGTTCCTCATCATCAACGACACGAACCTCATGACCCTGCCGGTGGGCCTGCAGACCGTGATCAGCGCCTACGGGGTGCAGTACGCCCAGGTCATGGCGCAGGCGGTGCTGGCTTCGCTGCCGCTGATCGTGCTGTTCCTGATCTTCCAGAAGCAGATCGTCCGCGGCGTCGCCACGACCGGCTTCGGCGGCACCTGAGCCGCTCCCCCTCGGCACACCCCCCTTCGACAGGAGAACCATGCCCCGCGCCCGCATCGTCATGGACCGCGACTTCACGGTGGGAGACGTGCCCCGCCGGCTCTTCGGCTCGTTCGTCGAGCACATGGGACGCTGCGTCTACACCGGCATCTTCGAGCCCGGGCACCCGCAGGCCGACGAGCGGGGGTTCCGCCGGGACGTGCTGGCGCTGGTGAAGGAGATGGGGCCGACGGTCGTGCGCTACCCGGGCGGCAACTTCGTCTCCGGATACCTCTGGGAGGACGGCGTCGG
>NZ_JANJFJ010000294.1:0-5503 GCF_024626565.1 Microbacterium sp. zg.Y909 | reverse complement strand
TCACGGAAGAAGTCCGGCGGTGTCCTACTCTCCCACAGGGTCCCCCCTGCAGTACCATCGGCGCTGAGAGGCTTAGCTTCCGGGTTCGGTATGGGACCGGGCGTTTCCCTCTCGCTATGGCCGCCGAAACACTATTGATGTTTCAGTCTGCACACAACAAAAGATTGTTGTCATGCGGTTCTCGACCGTACATCGAGAACCACTCAGTGGACGCGTAGCACCTCAAACGGGTGTGTTATCAAGTCATCGGCTTATTAGTACCAGTCAGCTGCATGCATTGCTGCACTTCCACATCTGGCCTATCAACCCAGTAGTCTAGCTGGGAGCCTCTCGCCCGAAGGCATGGAAGTCTCATCTTGAGGCCGGCTTCCCGCTTAGATGCTTTCAGCGGTTATCCATCCCGAACGTAGCTAACCAGCGGTGCTCCTGGCGGAACAACTGGCACACCAGAGGTTCGTCCAACCCGGTCCTCTCGTACTAGGGTCAGATCCTCTCAAACTTCCTACGCGCGCAGCGGATAGGGACCGAACTGTCTCACGACGTTCTAAACCCAGCTCGCGTACCGCTTTAATGGGCGAACAGCCCAACCCTTGGGACCTACTCCAGCCCCAGGATGCGACGAGCCGACATCGAGGTGCCAAACCATGCCGTCGATATGGACTCTTGGGCAAGATCAGCCTGTTATCCCCGAGGTACCTTTTATCCGTTGAGCGACAGCGCTTCCACAAGCCACTGCCGGATCACTAGTCCCGACTTTCGTCCCTGCTCGACCTGTCAGTCTCACAGTCAAGCTCCCTTGTGCACTTACACTCGCCACCTGATTGCCAACCAGGTTGAGGGAACCTTTGGGCGCCTCCGTTACTTTTTGGGAGGCAACCGCCCCAGTTAAACTACCCACCAGGCACTGTCCCTGAACCGGATTACGGTTCGAAGTTAGATATCCAGAGTGACCAGAGTGGTATTTCAACAATGACTCCACACGAACTGGCGTCCATGCTTCAAAGTCTCCCACCTATCCTACACAAGCCACACCGAACACCAATACCAAGCTGTAGTAAAGGTCACGGGGTCTTTCCGTCCTGCTGCGCGTAACGAGCATCTTTACTCGTAGTGCAATTTCGCCGAGTTCGCGGTTGAGACAGTTGGGAAGTCGTTACGCCATTCGTGCAGGTCGGAACTTACCCGACAAGGAATTTCGCTACCTTAGGATGGTTATAGTTACCACCGCCGTTTACTGGGGCTTAAATTCTCAGCTTCGCCTTGCGGCTAACCGGTCCTCTTAACCTTCCAGCACCGGGCAGGCGTCAGTCCGTATACATCGTCTTGCGACTTGGCACGGACCTGTGTTTTTAGTAAACAGTCGCTACCCACTAGTCTCTGCGGCCTCCAAACGCTTTCGGAGCAAGTCCTAATACGTCGAAGGCCCCCCTTCTCCCGAAGTTACGGGGGCATTTTGCCGAGTTCCTTAACCACGATTCTCTCGATCTCCTTGGTATTCTCTACCTGACCACCTGAGTCGGTTTGGGGTACGGGCGGCTAGAACCTCGCGTCGATGCTTTTCTTGGCAGCATAGGATCACCCACTTTTTATCCGCATCGTGTCTCAGCCTTAATGAGTGACGGATTTGCCTATCACTCGGCCTACGCACTTGCCCCGGGACAACCATCGCCCGGGTTGGGCTACCTTCCTGCGTCACACCTGTTAATACGCTAACCGCACCAGCATGGGGTCGTGCGCTAGCTCCAACGTTCTCACCCCGAAGGGATCGAATCAGAGGAATTCGGGCACTTAGCACCACTGGATTAGCTTGGGCGGTTCTTCGCCGGTACGGGAATATCAACCCGTTGTCCATCGACTACGCCTGTCGGCCTCGCCTTAGGTCCCGACTTACCCAGGGAAGATTAGCTTGACCCTGGAACCCTTGGTCTTTCGGAGGACGTGTTTCTCACACGTCTTTCGCTACTCATGCCTGCATTCTCACTCGTGTAGCCTCCACGGCTGGTTCACACCGCCGCTTCGCTGGCCACACGACGCTCTCCTACCCATCAATACGGCTGGACCACGAAGGCCTACCAATAATATCAATGCCACAACTTCGGTGGCGTGCTTGAGCCCCGTTACATTGTCGGCGCGGAATCACTTGACCAGTGAGCTATTACGCACTCTTTCAAGGGTGGCTGCTTCTAAGCCAACCTCCTGGTTGTCTAAGCAACTCCACATCCTTTCCCACTTAGCACGCGCTTTGGGACCTTAGATGGTGGTCTGGGTTGTTTCCCTCTCGACTATGAAGCTTATCCCCCACAGTCTCACTGCTGCGCTCTCACTTACCGGCATTCGGAGTTTGGCTGACGTCAGTAACCTTTTAGGGCCCATCGGCCATCCAGTAGCTCTACCTCCGGCAAGAAACACGCAACGCTGCACCTAAATGCATTTCGGAGAGAACCAGCTATCACGAAGTTTGATTGGCCTTTCACCCCTATCCACAGCTCATCCCCTCAGTTTTCAACCTAAGTGGGTTCGGTCCTCCACGACGTCTTACCGTCGCTTCAACCTGGCCATGGATAGATCACTTCGCTTCGGGTCTAGGACATGCGACTGAATCGCCCTATTCAGACTCGCTTTCGCTACGGCTACCCCTCACGGGTTAACCTCGCCACATATCGCTAACTCGCAGGCTCATTCTTCAAAAGGCACGCTGTCACCCCTACTAAGGAGGCTCCAACGGTTTGTAAGCAAACGGTTTCAGGTACTATTTCACTCCCCTCCCGGGGTACTTTTCACCTTTCCCTCACGGTACTTGTCCGCTATCGGTCATCTGGGAGTATTTAGGCTTATCAGGTGGTCCTGACAGATTCACACGGGATTTCTCGGGCCCCGTGCTACTTGGGATACTCTTCGCGTCAAGAGAGGCATTTCGACTACGGGGTTCGCACCCTCTATGACCAGGCTTTCAATCCTGTTCGTCTATACCTTCTTGTAACGCCGACAATTCGGCAGAACTGTCTGAAAAGTCCCACAACCCCGAATACGCAACTCCTGCCGGATATCACACGTACTCGGTTTAGCCTGTTCCGGTTTCGCTCGCCACTACTAACGGAATCGCGGTTGCTTTCTCTTCCTGTGGGTACTGAGATGTTTCACTTCCCCACGTTCCCTCTACCCGCCCTATATATTCAGGCGGGAGTCACTGGGTCGGCACGCCGCCCAGCGGGGTTTCCCCATTCGGAAATCCTCGGATCAAAGTGTGCTTATCCACTCCCCGAGGCTTATCGCAGATTGCTACGTCCTTCTTCGGCTCCAGATGCCAAGGCATTCACCGTTTGCTCTTAAAGACTTGAAAATCACATGAGTTTGAATCAAAACTCGCAACCCAGGCTGCAAGAGCCTGGATCAGAAATTGACTAATGATCTTTAAGATCATCGATCGAAACAATCCCGAAGGATCATCTCGAAGATGCTCGCGTCCACTGTGTAGTTCTCAAAGTACGGGCGGTACCCACCCCCGCCTGCCGGCAAGCCGACAAACAAAAGCAGGTCCAGAGTTACCGTCAGGCACCCAACCAGTAAAGGTCAGTGCGCATCCGGTCCCTCAGGACCCAACAGCGTGCATGTGCCGGCAGCAACCACCAGACCGTTCCAGCCGCAAGCGGCGTACTAAATCCGAAGGCAACCCTCCGACACCAAGTCAAATGTTCCACCCATGAGCTACCGGCGAGAACGTATGTCTCGATCCGGCGCCTGGACACCCCAAAGGGTGCCAGATGCTCCTTAGAAAGGAGGTGATCCAGCCGCACCTTCCGGTACGGCTACCTTGTTACGACTTAGTCCTAATTACCGATCCCACCTTCGACGGCTCCCTCCACAAGGGTTGGGCCACCGGCTTCAGGTGTTACCGACTTTCATGACTTGACGGGCGGTGTGTACAAGACCCGGGAACGTATTCACCGCAGCGTTGCTGATCTGCGATTACTAGCGACTCCGACTTCATGAGGTCGAGTTGCAGACCTCAATCCGAACTGGGACCGGCTTTTTGGGATTCGCTCCACCTTACGGTATTGCAGCCCTTTGTACCGGCCATTGTAGCATGCGTGAAGCCCAAGACATAAGGGGCATGATGATTTGACGTCATCCCCACCTTCCTCCGAGTTGACCCCGGCAGTATCCCATGAGTTCCCACCATTACGTGCTGGCAACATAGAACGAGGGTTGCGCTCGTTGCGGGACTTAACCCAACATCTCACGACACGAGCTGACGACAACCATGCACCACCTGTTTACGAGTGTCCAAAGAGTTGACCATTTCTGGCCCGTTCTCGTATATGTCAAGCCTTGGTAAGGTTCTTCGCGTTGCATCGAATTAATCCGCATGCTCCGCCGCTTGTGCGGGTCCCCGTCAATTCCTTTGAGTTTTAGCCTTGCGGCCGTACTCCCCAGGCGGGGAACTTAATGCGTTAGCTGCGTCACGGAATCCGTGGAATGGACCCCACAACTAGTTCCCAACGTTTACGGGGTGGACTACCAGGGTATCTAAGCCTGTTTGCTCCCCACCCTTTCGCTCCTCAGCGTCAGTTACGGCCCAGAGATCTGCCTTCGCCATCGGTGTTCCTCCTGATATCTGCGCATTCCACCGCTACACCAGGAATTCCAATCTCCCCTACCGCACTCTAGTCTGCCCGTACCCACTGCAGGCCCGAGGTTGAGCCTCGGGATTTCACAGCAGACGCGACAAACCGCCTACGAGCTCTTTACGCCCAATAATTCCGGATAACGCTTGCGCCCTACGTATTACCGCGGCTGCTGGCACGTAGTTAGCCGGCGCTTTTTCTGCAGGTACCGTCACTTTCGCTTCTTCCCTGCTAAAAGAGGTTTACAACCCGAAGGCCGTCGTCCCTCACGCGGCGTTGCTGCATCAGGCTTTCGCCCATTGTGCAATATTCCCCACTGCTGCCTCCCGTAGGAGTCTGGGCCGTGTCTCAGTCCCAGTGTGGCCGGTCACCCTCTCAGGCCGGCTACCCGTCGACGCCTTGGTGAGCCATTACCTCACCAACAAGCTGATAGGCCGCGAGCCCATCCCAGACCGAAAAATCTTTCCAGCTGCTGACCATGCGGTCGCAGCTCATATCCAGTATTAGACGCCGTTTCCAGCGCTTATCCCAGAGTCCGGGGCAGGTTGCTCACGTGTTACTCACCCGTTCGCCACTGATCCCCAAGAGCAAGCTCCTGGTTCACCGTTCGACTTGCATGTGTTAAGCACGCCGCCAGCGTTCATCCTGAGCCAGGATCAAACTCTCCGTAAAAGAAATGTGCCGACACAACCGGAATAAGGTCGTGTACAGCGAGTTTGAACTGACCAAATGGATGTCATTACTGACTTATCCGTTGCCGACCCCCCAAAGGGAATCGGACTTTGATCCAAAGGAATCTCACCCGGTAAAAACCGGGACGAGGTTATTTGGCATTTGACAAGTGCACGCTGTTGAGTTCTCAAGGATCGGATGCTCCT
>NZ_JANJFJ010000293.1:0-5524 GCF_024626565.1 Microbacterium sp. zg.Y909 | reverse complement strand
AAGAAGCGCTTCAAGGTCACCGGAAGCGGCAAGCTCATGAAGCAGCAGGCCGGCATGCGCCACAACCTCGAGGGCAAGGCGAGCCGTCGCACCCGTCGCCTGAACCAGGAGCAGGTGCTTGCCCCGGGTGACGCGAAGGTCGCCAAGAAGCTGCTCGGTCTCTGAGCTCCCCCCGCACGTTAGGAAGTAGAAGAAAATGGCAAGAGTCAAGCGGGCTGTAAACGCCCACAAGAAGCGCCGCGTCATCCTCGAGCGCGCCTCCGGTTACCGGGGTCAGCGTTCGCGCCTGTACCGCAAGGCGAAGGAGCAGGTCACCCACTCGCTGGTCTACGCGTACCGTGACCGTCGCAAGCGCAAGGGCGACTTCCGTCGCCTGTGGATCCAGCGCATCAACGCCGCTGCCCGTCAGAACGGCATCACGTACAACCGCTTCATCCAGGGCCTGGGCCTGGCCGGCGTGCAGGTCGACCGCCGCATGCTCGCCGAGCTCGCCGTGAACGAGCCGGCCACGTTCGCCTCGCTCGTGCAGACGGCCAAGGCCGCGCTGCCCTCCGACGTCAACGCCCCCAAGGCCTGACCTCGCACTCCCACCGGCGGCGCTCGCGCTACCGGATCGAAGGGGCGTCCTCCACGGAGGGCGCCCCTTCGGCGTACCCGGATGCCGCTCCCGTGCACATGCCCGGCATCCGTTTTCCGCACATGCGCGGCCTAGGATGGGAGCGTGCTCGAGAATCCGCGCTCGCCTCGTGTGCGTGCCGTCGCCAAGCTGACCAAGCGCAGCGCCCGCCAGGAGACAGGACTGTTCCTGCTCGAGGGCCCGCAGGCAGCCCGTGAAGCCCTCGCCCACCGGCCCGACACGCTGGTGGAGCTGTTCGCGACGCCGAGCGCGCTGGAGCGCCATGGCGACGTGCGCGACGCGGCGCAGGATGCCGGCGTCGACGTGGTCTTCACCACCGAGGCCGTCATCGAGGCGATGGCCGACACCGTGACCCCGCAGGGAATCGTGGCCGTCGCGCGCCAGTCGCCCACGTCCGTCAAGGACGTCTTCGCCGCGGGTCCGCGACTCATCGCGATCTGCGAAGAGGTGCGAGACCCCGGAAACCTCGGCACCATCATCCGGGCAGCGGATGCCGCGGGGGCCGATGCCGTCATCCTCACCGGCCGCACCGTGGACCTGTACAACCCCAAGGTCGTCCGCGCGACGACCGGTTCGCTCTTCCACGTGCCCGTCGCCGTGGGCGCGGACCTCGAGACGACGGCGGCTCGGGCGCGCGCCGCCGGCCTGCAAGTGGTCGCGGCCGACGTCGGCGGCGAGGACTTCCTCGCTCACCGTGCGGAGCTCTCCCGCCCCACCGCGTGGCTGTTCGGCAACGAGGCGCGGGGGTTGGACGACGAGGCGCTGGCGCACGCCGACCTCGCTTTGCGGCTGCCGATCTACGGCAGCGCCGAGTCGCTGAACCTCGCCACGGCGGCGAGCGTGTGCCTCTACGAGTCGGCGTTCGCGCAGCGCGCCGACGCCTGACCGAGCCGCGACGGGGTCCGTCTCCGGCATCCGCAGCGCTGCCGCCCGCGCGCGTCGGTTATGTTTCGGAACGGTAAAGGTCGGCACAATCTGCCGTGGCGCGTCTTAGCGCGGGAATACAGTGTCCTTCATGGCGACTCCAGACTCGCAGGCTGCTCCGCGCACTTCGAACATCGACGTCCGACGCGGACAGCCCCTCGTGGTGATGACCGACGTGCAGAAGCACTACGGCGACTTCCAAGCGCTGCAGGACATCGACCTCACCGTCAACCGTGGCGAGGTCGTCGTGGTCATCGGGCCGTCCGGCTCGGGCAAGTCCACCCTGTGCCGTACGATCAACCGGCTCGAGACGATCACGAGCGGCTCGATCACGATCGACGGCAAGGAGCTGCCGAAGGAGGGCAAGACCCTCGCGGCGCTGCGCGCCGACGTGGGGATGGTCTTCCAGTCCTTCAACCTCTTCTCCCACCTCACGATCCTCGAGAACATCACGCTGGGTCCCATCAAGGTCAAGAAGATGAAGAAGGCGGATGCCGAGGCGGAAGCGCGCGTCCTGCTCGAGCGGGTCGGGGTGGCCCAGCAGGCGGACAAGCTGCCGGCGCAGCTTTCGGGCGGCCAGCAGCAGCGCGTGGCCATCGCCCGGGCTCTCGCGATGAAGCCCAAGGTCATGCTCTTCGATGAGCCCACGAGCGCGCTCGACCCCGAGATGATCAACGAGGTGCTCGATGTCATGGTCGGCCTCGCGCAGGACGGCATGACGATGATCGTGGTGACCCATGAGATGGGGTTCGCGCGCAAGGCGGCCGACCGCGTGGTGTTCATGGCCGACGGGCAGATCGTCGAAGAAGCGACGCCCGACCAGTTCTTCACCGCGCCGAAGAGTGACCGGGCCAAGGACTTCCTCTCCAAGCTCATCACCCACTGAGACGTCCGCGCCCTGCACCGGCGCGGTGACCCAAGAAGCACAGATCACCAGGAGGATCACATGCGCATCAATCGGATCGGCGGCGCCGTCGCGGCTTTCGCCGTCGCAGCGCTCGCACTGACCGGCTGCAACAGCGGCACGCCCGGTGCCACCGACGACAGCACCGGTGACGCGGCGGAGGAGACCACCAGCGGCACGCCCTGGATGGTCGCCGAAGACGTGACGATCGAGGGCAGCCCCACGTTCGACGCGATCACCGACCGCGGGAGCGTCGTGGTCGGCGTCAAGGAGGACCAGCCCGGTCTCGGCTTCCTCGACCCCGCCACCGGTGAGCGCACCGGCTTCGACGTCGACGTGGCCCGTTGGATCGCGGCATCGCTGGGCTACGACGAGGACGACATCGAGTTCCAGCCGATCGCATCGGCGAACCGCGAGCAGGCGCTGGTCAACGGTGACATCGACTACTACGTCGGCACCTACTCGATCACCGACAAGCGCAAGGAGCAGATCGCCTTCGCCGGTCCCTACTTCATCACCGGCCAGGGACTGCTCGTCGCCGCCGACAACGAGGACATCACCGGCATCGACGCGCTGACGGCCGACCACGTCGTCTGCTCGGCCACCGGTTCTACCTCGGTGCAGCGGATCAAGGACGAGACGCCCGCGCAGACGAAGGAGTACGACACGTACTCCACGTGCGTCGAGGACCTGAAGAACAACCAGGTCGACGCCGTCACGACTGACGAGGCCATCCTCATCGGCTACGCCGCGCAGGACCCCGAGAACCTCAAGGTCGTCGGCGAGCCGTTCAGCGAGGAGCGCTACGGCGTCGGCATCGCCAAGGGCGACACCGCGCTGCAGGAGTACATCAACACGATGTTCACCGACGGCGGCGAGGTCTGGGAGGCCATCTTCTCGAAGAACCTGGGTGCGTCGGGCGTGAGCGCCGACCAGCCCGAGGTCGACGCGGCAGAGTGACCTTGATCCCGGCGGCGGTGCTCGCGCCGCCGCCGGGATCGTTCCATTTGATGTGAAACGAGAGGCGGATCGATGGGTGTCATCACCGACAACCTCGACCTCTGGGGTGAGGCCCTGCGCGGCACACTGGTGCTGTTCTTCGGCGGCGCCGTCATCGCGCTGGTCCTCGGCCTGATCGTCGGGGCGATGCGCGTCTCGCCGGTCCCCGTCGCGAGGGGGGTCGGCACGGTCTACGTCAACTGGATCCGCAACACACCGCTCACGCTGGTGATGTTCTTCTTCGCCTTCTGCCTGCCGATCATGCTGCAGGAGCGCATCGACGCGATCCTGCTTGCGACGGTCGCGCTGGGCATCTACACGGCCACGTACGTCGCCGAAACCGTACGCTCCGGTGTGAACACCGTGCCCGTCGGCCAGGCCGAGGCGGCCAGAGCACTCGGCCTGACCTTCACCCAGGTGATGACGCTCGTCGTGCTGCCGCAGGCGACCCGGTCGGTCATCCCGCCGATGATGAGCGTGTTTATCGCGCTGCTGAAGAACACGACGGTCGCCGCCGGCTTCTCAGTGCTCAACCTCGGATCGGTGCGGTCGTGGCTCAGTGAGCGTGGCGAGAACCAGCTTCTGGTGCTCGTGTGGGTGATGGTCATCTTCGTCGTCCTCGTGCTGCTGCTGGCGTGGCTGCAGCGCACCCTCGAGAACAAGTGGAGGGTCGCGCGATGAGCTCCGTCCTGTACGACGTGCCCGGGCCCCGTGCCGTGGTGCGCAACCGCATCATCGGGGCGCTGACCATCCTCGTGGTGCTGGCCGTGCTGGCCTGGGTCATCTGGCGCTTCGCAGAGACCGGCCAGTTCAGCCCCGCCAAGTGGGAGCTGTTCAGCTACGCCTCCATCTGGATGCTGTTCCTCGAGGCCACCGGCAACACGCTCGCCGCCTTCGCCGTGGCGGCCGTCGGCGCCATCGTGCTCGGCTTCGTCCTGGCGATCGGACGGCTTTCGGACCACGCCTGGGTGCGTGTGCCGGTGGGCTGGATCGTCGAGGTGCTGCGCGCCATCCCGGTGCTGGTCTTCATGACCCTGCTGTACTACGGCCTGCCGGTCATCGACGTGAAGATGCCGCCGTACTGGGCCGTCGTGATCGCGCTGATCGCGTACAACGGGTCGGTGCTGGCGGAGGTCATCCGCGCCGGGGTCGAGTCCCTGCCGCGCGGGCAGAGGGAGGCCGGCTACGCCATCGGGCTGCGCAAAGCCGGCGTCATGCGCCTGGTCCTGCTGCCGCAGGCGATCCGCGCGATGATGCCGGTGATCGTGGCGCAGCTGGTGGTGACGCTGAAGGACACCGCGCTGGGCTTCATCATCACCTACCCCGAGCTGCTCTACGTCGTGAAGCTGCTCGGCTCGAACGCGGTCTACGGGTCGCCGCTGATCCCCGCGGCCCTCGTCGGCGGCGGCATCTACATCGTGCTGTGCCTGCTGCTGTCGTACGTCGCGCATGTGCTGCAGAAGCGCACGCGCCGCTCGCCACGGGTGCACCTGGACCCCATGCACCACCCGGTCGGCGAGGTCACCGACACCCAGCTCATCGCGGTGCAGGGCCGGGCGGAGCGCACGCTCGACGGGAAAGCAGGCTCGCTCGACGGCTGATCGAGGCGGGAGCGCCCTCGGGCCTCGGTAGACTCGTTGATCGTGTCTGACACTCCCGAAATCACCCCGGAAGCGGTGGATGCCGCCGTCGACGCGGCCCTCGCCGCGATCGCCGCCGCCACCACCACGGCAGAGCTGAAGGCGGCGCGTTCCGCGCACACCGCCGAGGGCTCGCCGCTGGCCGCACTCAACGCGCAGCTGCGCCACGTGCCGAACGAACGCAAGGCCGAATTCGGCAAGCTCGTCGGCCAGGCCCGCGGCCGGGTCACCCAGGCGCTGGCCGCCCGCGAGACCGAGGTCGCCGCCGCCGAGACGGCCGCGAAGCTCGAAGCGGAGCGCATCGACATCACGGCGCTGCCGCAGCGTGCGCGCGTCGGGGCGCGGCATCCGCTGACCCTCCTGCAGGAGCAGATCGCCGACATCTTCGTCGGCATGGGGTGGGAGATCGCCGAGGGGCCT
>NZ_JANJFJ010000292.1:0-5544 GCF_024626565.1 Microbacterium sp. zg.Y909 | reverse complement strand
GGCACCAGCGACGTCTACGTCTCGCTCGGCCAGGTGAAGAAGTACCACCTGCGCAAGGGTGACGCTGTCGTCGGTGCCATCAAGCAGCCCCGCGAGAACGAGCAGACCGGTCGCCAGAAGTACAACGCGCTGGTCAAGGTCGACTCGATCAACGGCCTGTCCGTCGACGACGCCGCTGAGCGCGTGGAGTTCGGCAAGCTGACGCCGCTGTACCCGCAGGAGCGTCTGCGCCTCGAGACGGCCCCCGAGAAGCTGACACAGCGGATCATCGACCTGGTCGCCCCCATCGGCAAGGGTCAGCGCGGCCTCATCGTCGCGCCCCCGAAGGCCGGCAAGACCATCGTGCTGCAGCAGATCGCCAACGCGATCGCGACGAACAACCCCGAGGTGCACCTGATGGTCGTGCTCGTGGACGAGCGGCCCGAAGAGGTCACCGACATGCAGCGCACCGTCAAGGGCGAGGTCATCGCCTCGACCTTCGACCGTCCCGCCGAGGACCACACCACGGTCGCCGAGCTCGCCATCGAGCGTGCCAAGCGCCTCGTGGAGCTGGGCCGTGACGTGGTTGTGCTGCTGGACTCGATCACCCGTCTGGGCCGGGCCTACAACGTCTCGGCGCCGACTTCGGGCCGTGTGCTGACCGGTGGTGTCGACGCCTCGGCGCTGTACCCGCCGAAGCGCTTCTTCGGAGCTGCGCGCAACATCGAGAACGGCGGATCGCTCACGATCCTCGCCACGGCTCTGGTCGAGACCGGGTCCAAGATGGACGACGTCATCTTCGAGGAGTTCAAGGGCACCGGCAACAGCGAGCTGCGCCTGAGCCGTCAGCTCGCCGACAAGCGCATCTTCCCGGCCGTCGACGTCAACGCCTCGAGCACGCGTCGCGAAGAGATGCTGCTGTCGCCCGACGAGGTCAAGATCACGTGGAAGCTGCGTCGCGCCCTCGCCGGGCTCGACCCGCAGCAGGCCCTGGAGGTCGTGCTCGGAAAGCTGCGCGAGACGCAGTCGAACGTCGAGTTCCTGGTGCAGATGCAGAAGTCGATGCCCGCCCCCGGCGGCAGCAGCCACGCGAACGACAACAGCATCCGCTGAGCGGGAGTCGACCGTGTCCGACGCCGGCATGTTCGAGTCCGTCCGCGGGCTGATCGACGAGCACCGCGCGGTGCAGGAGGAACTCTCCGACCCCGCGGTGCACGCCGACGCCGCCCGCGCCAAGCGGGTGAACCGGCGCTACGCCGAGCTGTCGCGCATCGTCGCGGCCCACGACGCGTGGGTCGCGGCGGCGGACGACCTCGAGGCAGCGCGCGAGCTCGCCAAGGACGATGAGGCCTTCGCCGAGGAGGTCCCCGCTCTCGAGGAGCAGGTCACTGCCACGCAGGAGCGTCTGCGGCGGCTGCTCATCCCGCGCGACCCCGACGACGCCCGCGACGTGATCATGGAGATCAAGCAGGGCGAGGGCGGCGCCGAAAGCGCGCTGTTCGCCGCCGACCTGCTGCGGATGTACGTGCAGTACGCGGCATCCAAGGGGTGGAAGACCGAGGTGCTGGACCGCAACGAGTCCGACCTCGGCGGCTACAAGGACGTGCAGATCGCGATCAAGGGCTCGTCGAGCGACCCCGCGCAGGGGGTGTGGGCGCACCTGAAGTACGAAGGCGGCGTGCACCGCGTGCAGCGCGTGCCGGCGACGGAGTCCCAGGGGCGCATCCACACCTCGACCACCGGCGTGCTGGTGTTCCCCGAGGTGGACGAGCCCGACGAAGTGCACATCGAGCCGAACGACCTGAAGATCGACGTGTTCCGCTCGTCGGGGCCCGGCGGTCAGTCGGTGAACACCACCGACTCGGCGGTGCGCATCACGCACGTGCCCACCGGGATCGTCGTGTCGATGCAGAACGAGAAGTCGCAGCTGCAGAATCGCGAGGCCGGCATGCGCGTGCTGCGTGCGCGGCTGCTGGCGAAGCAGCAGGAGGAGCGGGATGCCGCGGCCTCCGATGCGCGCAAGTCGCAGATCCGTGGCATGGACCGCTCGGAGCGCATCCGCACCTACAACTTCCCCGAGAACCGCATCGCCGATCATCGCACCGGCTACAAGGCGTACAACCTCGACCAGGTGATGGACGGCGCGCTCGAGCCGATCGTGCAGTCGGCGATCGCGGCCGACGAAGAGGCGCGACTGGCGGCGCTCGGGTCCTGAGGGGCAGTTCCTCGGTGCGCGGGGTCTGCTGCGCGTGTGCCGGGTCTGGCAGCAGTCCTGCTCGCGGACTAGGGTCGCCGCATGACGACGTTGCTGCTGCGCGCGGCGGTGTTCTTGGGGTCCGCGGCTCTCGGTCTCGTGGCGGCAGACCTGATCGTCCCGGGTTTCCGCATCGTGTGGTCCCACTGGTGGGGATTCGTGCTCTGCATCGTGATCTTCGCAGTGCTGCAGTCGGTGCTCGCTCCCGTGATCACCCGGGTCGCACGGCGGCACGCTCCGCCGCTGCTCGGGGGAGTGGGGCTCCTCTCCACCTTCGCGGCGCTGCTGATCGTCGTGCTGCTGCCCATCGGCGGTCTGCGCATCGCCGACGCCCTGGCGTGGGCTCTCGCGCCCGTCGTCGTCTGGGTGGTGACGGCGATGGCGACGGTGCTGCTGCCGAAGCTGTTCATCCGGCGCGGGGCGGACGTGCGGGGAGACGCTCGCCGGGCGTGATGCGGTGCCGGGTGCCGCGGAGGCGCGTTGAGCGCCGTCTCCTCCACAGGGTCGGCGTAGCGCGAGGTATGCATAATGCGGGGTTGGCCGGGGGTTTGTAGGCGGCTCAATGTCGGTGGTCCGCGGGACAATTACGGGTATGAACACCTCCGCGACACACTCCCGCAGCGACACCCGGTCGCTGCGCGCGGTGGTCGCGGGGCTCGAGGTCACGCGTCGGCGGATCGCGGCGCTGCACGCGGAGGAACTGCAGCTGCTAGCACGCGCCGATGCGATCGCGGCTGAGCAGACCGCCCGGGTGCCGTCCAGTGAGCGGCGGGAGCGGGAGATGCCGGCCCGGGCGATCGCCGCGGAGGTGGGTGCCGCGCTGCGGCGCCCAGACCGGGGCATGCAGGACCGCATGCGCGACGCGACCGTGCTGGTGGGTGGGTTCGCCGCGACCGTCGCGGCGTTGCGGGGCGGTCGGATCGACGCCGGGCACGTGCGGGTCATCCGCGACGCCGGCGCTGCCATCACCGATCCCGAGACGCGGGCCCGGTTCGAGCAGGCGGCGCTGGTGGTGTGCGAGCGGGAGACCCCGGGGCGGGCGAAGCCGATCGTCGCGGTGATCGCGCAGAAGATGCACCCGGTGCCGTTGCAGGAACGGTGTGCCGAGGCGGCCGCGGGACGGCGGGTGTGGGTGCGGGACCTCGACGACGGGATGGCGGAACTGGCGGCGGTGCTGCCGGCGGTGCTCGCGTACTCGATCCGGGACCGGCTGAACCGGCACGCCCGCGAGATCACCGACGCCCATCGCACCGCCGCCGCGAAAGCGGCAGCCGCAGCCGCGGCCGCGGCACGCGGCTCTGACGTCGGTGCCGATGCCACCGACGCGACCGACGCCACCGGAACGCACGCCGCAGCCGCCGCGACCGACGCTGACGCGGACGCAGGCGCAGGCGCAGGTGCCACGGCACCCACCGCCACCGACGTCCTCGCGACGGACCGGCGCACCATGGACCAGATCCGCGCCGACGTGCTCACCGACCTGCTCCTCACCGGAAACGCCACCGCCCCGACCGAGATCGGCGCTATCCCGGAGGGTGCCTCGATCGTCGCGCAGGTGCAGATCGTCATCCCCGCGAACACACTCATCGGGATCGGAAGCGAACCGGCGGAACTGGTTGGGTACGGACCCATCGACCCCGACAGCGCCCGGCACCTCGCCGCGACCGCGGAGTTGTGGGAGCGGTTGTTCACCTCCCCGACCACCGGCGCCGTGGAACAGGTGCTCACGTACCGACCCAGCCGAGAGATGCGACGACACCTCGACACCCGCGACGAGCACTGCCGGTTCCTCGGGTGCCGAAGACCGGCCCGACACTGCGACCTCGATCACACCCACGACGCCGCCCTCGGCGGACCGACCTGCGTGACCAATCTCGCGAACCTGTGTCCCGGACGACATCACCCCGTCAAGCACGGCACCGCGTGGAGCGTGGTGCAGAAAGCCGACGGCATCCTGGAATGGACCAGCCCCACCGGCAGGGTCCACACCGACATCCCCCGACGGGTGCTGGAGTTCATGGCCCTCGCTGCCATCGACGAACCCGCACCTTTCTAGGGAGCGGCCTCCGATCGTCGCCAGGGCGAGCGACGCGGCAACGCGCGTCGACCACGGACACCAGAGCGTTGCCGCAGCGACGCGCGGTGGCGCTATGGTGTCCCAGGGTGACGAGAAGGTGAACAGAAGCTGTTCACCGGGGGCTCGTCAGGGGACTTCTGGGGGATGAAATGGCGATGCCTGTCGACGACAACGCCGCCGACGCGTCGGGAGGGGCCACGGCGGAGCGCCCGCCGGTGCGGCTGACGATCCGGGCGCGCACGGTCATCGCGGTGCTGGGCGTGATCACCGCGGCCTTGGCATTGGCGCACTTCGCCGTGCACGGCGCGGCGTGGCCCGGCCTGCTCAACTATGAGGGGCGGGTCGTCGGCGCGTTCGACATGGACTCCGAGACCAGCATCCCGACATGGTTCAGCATGATGCTGCTCCTCGGCATCGGCGCGGTGCTCGGTGCGATCGCCCAGGCGACGACCGATCGACGCGAGCGGCGCATGTGGGTGATCTTCGCCGTGGTGTTCGTCTTCCTTTCGCTCGACGAGGGCGCCGCTCTGCACGAGAGCCTGATGTATGCCACGCGCAACCTGCTCGGCATCACCGGCGGGCCGCTCTGGTACGCGTGGGTCATTCCCGTCGGCATCGTGCTGCTCGTCGCCGCGCCCTTCGTCATCGGCTTCGTCCTGCGTCTTCCCGCTCGCACGCGTGCGCTGATGATCCTCGCCGCGGTGATGTACCTCGGAGGTGCCATCGGCATCGAGATCGCGAGCGCCACCGCCGGTGCCGAGGTCGAGTCGCTTCGGCGCGGCGAGAACGACCCCGTCGTGTGGACGCTTGCCGCCTTCGAAGAGACCCTCGAACTCGCCGGGCTGACGGTGATGGCTGCCGCCGTCATCCTGCACCTGCGCGATCACGCTCTGGCGGGCAGGGCGCTGGGTATCGAGGTGCGCTGAGGCGCGCTCGCGTCAGATGAAGTACTCCGGCGCCATCAGCAGCGCGCGGGTGTCCTCGCCGGGGGTGCGCTTGCGCGCCTTCGCGGGCACCCCCACCAGCACGCTGTCGGCCGGGGCGTCCTTGGTCACCACGGCGTTCGCGCCGATGGCGGTGCCCGCACCGATCGTGACGGGACCGAGCACCTTCGCACCGGCGCCCACCAGCACGCGATCCCCGAGGGTGGGATGCCGCTTGCCCCCGTTGCGCGTCCGGCCGCCGAGCGTGACCCCGTGGTAGAGCAGCACGTCGTCGCCGATCTCGGCGGTCT
>NZ_JANJFJ010000291.1:0-5581 GCF_024626565.1 Microbacterium sp. zg.Y909 | reverse complement strand
AGTGGTGGAAGGACCCGCAGAAGGCGGACGATGACCCGGAGCGCTGGCTGCTGAGCTTCACGATCCTGACCCGGGACTCGATCGGGCGGCTCGGATCGATCCACGACCGCATGCCGCTGTTCATCGACGGCGACTTCGCCGACGCGTGGCTCGACACCGACACCGACGACCACAACGTGCGCGACCTGCTGGATGCCGCGATCGACGCCGCGCCCGCGCTGGCCGACACGCTCGAGGACTATCCGGTTTCGCCTGCTGTCGGCAACGTGCGCAACGACTCCCCCGAGCTCATCGAGCCCGCTGCGTAGTCCGCGACTCATGCCGGGTGTCGGGGCGTCCGGCCGGGCGGTGTGCCGGGATGCGGCATCCACGAGGCGTCGGGCGGGCTTGGTGCTTCGGTGCCTGTATCCACCGGCCCTGTGCGCGGCTTTGCGCCCGGGATGAGGAGATCTGCCGAGATGCGGACCCGGATGCCGGTGGTGGTCCGCATCCGGGCGGATCTCCGCATCCGGGCATATCGGGTGTCGCTTGGGCGCGGTAGGTGTCGCTGCCGCCGGGCGGTCCCGGCCTGCGGCATCCACCGTCCGTCTGCTGGTCCCGGCGCCCGGGATGAGGAGATCTGCCGAGATGCGGACCGGATGCCGGTGATGGTCCGCATCCGGGCTGATTCTCGCATCCGGGCATAGCGGGTGCCGCCGCAGCACCCCCGCATGCGACGACGCGGTGCCCGCGCGCCTCCCGCGTAGGCTCGAAGGATGACCGCGCTCGCATCTCGCACCGCCCTGGTGCTGAGCCGCGCCGAGTGGCAGGAGCGCGAGGACGCGCACCACGCCCGCGCCGATGAGCTCACCGCCGGGCGGCGCGAGCGCGCAGCCCGCGGTAAGACCCACCCCGTGGACGACTTCCTGTACACGTACTACTCCTACAAGCCGGCGTTGTTGCGCCGTTGGCATCCGGGTGTCGGCGTCGACCTCGCCGACGCCGCGGTCACCCCGCGCGCCGCGTGGCGCTGGTACGCGCCGGGAAGCGCCCCGGCAAGCCTTCGGGTCGACGCGGCGGGCTTGGAGGCCGCGAAGCCGCAGCTGCTCGACCTCTGCGAGCGGATGCTGCGTCTCACGGCCGCGCGCCCGGGCCGATTCGGGTGCTTCGGGCTGCACGAGTGGGCGATGGTCTACCGGGCCCCGCAGCCGCGGCACACCGTGCCGCTGCGCCTCGGGCAGGAGGGCACGGATGCCGTGGTCGAGGGCCACGAACTGCGGTGCACGCACATCGACGCGTTCCGCTTCTTCACCCCCGACGCCGGTCCGCGCAACCAGTTCGTGCCGACGCGGGAAGACCAGCCGCTGCGGGAGCAGCCTGGCTGCCTGCACGCCGGCATGGACGTCTACAAGTGGGCGATGAAGCTCGGCCCGCTGGTGCCCGGAGAGCTGCTGCTGGACTCGTTCGAGCTCGCGCGCGACATCCGCGCCCTCGACATGGCGGCATCGCCCTACGACCTCGTGGACTGGGGCGTCGAGCCGGTGCGCATCGAGACGGCCGACGGCAAGGCCGAGTACGTGCGGCGTCAGCGTGAGTTCGCCGACCGGGCGAACTCACTGCGGCAGGCGATCGTCGCCGCGTGGCGTGGGCCTCAGCCGACCGGCTGACAGGAGTCGCAGGGCGTCAGGGCGCCGGTGGTCGACTGCAGGCGCAGCGCGGTCACCCGGGTCGCCGCCTCGTCCAGCCGCTCGGCGGGCAGGGCGCCGGTGTCGACTGCGGCGGCGATGCCGTCGACCAGGCGCGTCGCCGTGGTGGCATCCGACAGCATCACCGCCATCACCATGTCATTGCCCGCGGCGAGGGCCGCGACCGCGTTGGCCACCGGATCGGCGTAGGCGGGATCGCCGGTGTTCTGCAGCATGCCGAGATCGTCGGTGATGGCGACCCCGGTGAACCCGAGTTCCTCGCGCGCGATGCGATGCCATTCCGCGGACATCGTGGCCGGTGCGACGTCGACGGACGTGTAGACGAGGTGCCCGAACATCAGCAGCTCGGCGCCCGCATCGATGCCGGCACGGAAGGGCACGGCATCCGTCTGGCCCCAGGCCTCGCGTGAGAGGTTCGTGGTCGGCAGCATGTGATGCGAGTCGCCGGGGGCCGCACCGTGGCCGGGAAAGTGCTTCAGGGTGCTCGCGACGGCGCCGGCCTCGCCCACGACGGCGGCCGAGACGCGTTCCGCGGCGGCCTCAGGTGTCGTGCCGAGGGCGCGGCGGTGGATGAAGCTCGCGGGGTCGGCGGTGACGTCCGCCACGATGCCGAAGTTCACCGTCGCCCCGGCGCGCTGCAGCAGGGCGCCGCGCGCGGCGAACGCCGAGGCCGTCTCGGGAGGGGGCGCGTCCTTGAGCGTGGTCGCCCCGGGGAGCGCGTCCCAGGGCAGCCGGGTGACGTCGCCGCCCTCCTCGTCGATGCCGAGGACGACGGGGAGCATCGGGTCCACGGTGAGTGCGCGGGTGATCTCGCGCAGCGCCGCCTCATCGGCCGGGACGTTGGACCCCATGAGGATGAACCCGCCCACGCCGGTCGCGGTCATGTAGTCGCGCAGCGCGCTCGGGTCGCTCGTGGGGATGTGTCCCATCACGACGGATGCCGCACGCTCGCGGGTGGACATCGCGGCGACCAGCTGCCGGGCACGTGCATCGACGGCAGCGCCGTCGGCCGCCGTCACGGTCGCCGATGCCGGCGGCGCTGATGTCTCGCCCGCCGCCGCGCCCGTCGCAGGGGTGAGGGCCGCGCCCAGTGCCACGACGGTCGCCAGGACGCTCAGCAGACGGCCGGATCGGTGCATCCCGACAGTGTAGGTCGGTCGCCCTGACCGGAACCCGTGCGTGGTCGGCGATGGGACGTGCGGTCCGCGCGTGCGGTGGCGAAGACCGTGGTAGTGACCGCCGCCGGGTGAGCCCGCCGTACCGCGCGCTGCGGTGTCGATAGTGTCGAGGCGACGGCAGGCGACGATCGGAGCACGCGTGGGAGACAGACCGATCGCCGTGGTGGCGGGCGCGAGCGGGTTCGTCGGCTCCGCCGTGGTGTCCGCACTGGTCGACGACGGCTATGAGGTGCGTCGCATCGGGCGGTCGGCGCAGTACCGGTGGGATGATGCCCAAGCCATCGCGCGCGCGGTCGACGGTGCTGCGCTCCTGGTGAACCTGGCTGGCAAGTCCGTCAACTGTCGATACACCGACGCCAACCGCGATGAGAT
This sequence comes from Microbacterium sp. zg.Y909, assembly GCF_024626565.1. Taxonomy (NCBI): domain Bacteria; kingdom Bacillati; phylum Actinomycetota; class Actinomycetes; order Micrococcales; family Microbacteriaceae; genus Microbacterium; species Microbacterium sp. zg.Y909. The sequence continues at coordinate 2,346 of NZ_JANJFJ010000291.1, read as the reverse complement.
CCTGCGCTCGCGCACCGAGACGACGCGGGCGCTGCGCGAAGCCGTAGCTGCTGCGGCGCACCCGCCGGCGGTCTGGCTCAACGCGTCGACCGCGACCATCTACCGGCACGCGATGGGCCGGCCGCAGTCGGAGGCTGGCGGCGAAGTCGGCACGGGCTTCTCCGTCGATGTCGCTCGGGCATGGGAGCGCGAGTTCTTCGCCGGCGACCTGCCGCACACCCGCCGCGTCGCCCTGCGCATGGCGATCGTTCTGGGCGACGGCCCGGCGACGAACATGCTGTTCACGCTGGCGCGGGTGGGACTGGGCGGTCCCCAGTTCGACGGCTGGTGGATGCCGCACCGCCGCTACCGCGGCATCGGCGCCAACCCCACCGGCGACGGCCGGTCGCCGTGGCATCGCAGCAAGGGCCGGCAGCGGTTCAGCTGGATCCACATCGACGACGTCGTCGCGGCGATCCGCTTCGTCCGCGACCGCGATGGCATCAGCGGTCCGGTGAACCTCTCGAGCCCGCATCCGTCGGACAACCGCACCCTCATGCGCACGCTGCGGCGCGCGGTCGGCATGCCGATCGGACTCCCCGCCTGGCGCTGGATGCTTGAGCCGGCGATGTGGCTGCTGCGCACCGAGCCGGAGCTCGTGCTCAAGAGCCGTTGGGTGGTCCCCGGCATGCTCACTGAGGCGGGCTTCACCTTCCGGCATCCGCACCTTGAACCCGCGGTGAGGGAACTCACCACGCGCTGACCTGCTCGCCCGAGGCGGGGCCGGTCGGCGGCGTCAGCCCGGCTGCAGCCGCAGCACGTCGACCTCGCGGCCGGTCAGCGGAACCGGCACCGCCGGCTGCGGGCGCGGTGACGGCGCCGTTCGGCGGGTGGCCACGAACTCGTGCAGGATGCGCCGGGTGAGGCGCTGGTCCAGTGTCCCCTCCCCCGCGGCTACCGATCGCACCGCGCCGGCGAGCGTCGCTTCGTCCGCTCCTTTGAGGAGGAAGCCCGCCGCGCCGGCGTCGGGGGCCGCGAACACGTCGTCGTCGACGTCGAAGGTCGTCAGCAGAACGGCGCTTGCGCACTGGACCGCTTCCGGCATTCTCCGGCGAGCATAGCGACTCGGAGATCGCGACCGCCGCGGCGGCCGAGTGTGGGCAGCGTTCGCACGTCCGACGGGGATGGGTGCCGAGACAGGCCGTCCTTGATCGTGAGCAGGTCAGGCAGCTCGTCAAAAGGTTCGTCTGCGAAGGCGCGCCTCACCTACGGACTGTGCGGGAGCCCCGAAAACACAAAAACCCCTGTTCTACCAGGGGTTTTCGTGGACCTGAGGGGACTCGAACCCCTGACCCCCTGCATGCCATGCAGGTGCGCTACCAGCTGCGCCACAGGCCCAGACGCTGTTCGCGCTCTCGCGCGGCAACTCGTTAAGCCTACAACACGTCAGCGCGGTGAATCGAATCGAACGCGATGTCCGGGCGTGTCCGTACACTGGGCGCCGTATCCGAACGACGGAGGTGCCAGATGGCCACCCTGGGCAACATCACCTTCTACGCGGATGACCCCCGCGCGCTCTCCCATTTCTGGGCGGGGGTCTTCGGCTATCCGCTCCTCGAATGGGAGGACCCGATGCGCCGGCAATTGCTCGACGCCGGGCTCACCGAAGAAGATCTGAGCACGCGCGCTCTCGCCGAAGACCCGGCCGGCGTCGGCCCCAGACTCTTCTTCCACCACGCCGACGGGCCGAAGCGGGGGCGCAACCGCATCCACCTCGACGTGCAGGCCGTGGCCGACGGCCGCCCGACCCGCGAGCAGCTGGACGCCGAGAAGGACCGCCTGGTGGCCCTCGGAGCCGAGGTCGTCAGACTCGTCGATCGGAACTGGGGCCCATGGCCCGAGCTGTACTACCAGCTGCGCGACCCCGAGGGCAACGAGTTCTGCCTGCAGTGAGCCTCAGTCGGCCGACGTGGTGGCGGGGAGCTCGACCGGGATGACCGGGCAGTCCTTCCACAGTCGCTCGAGGCCGTAGAACACGCGCTCCTCCTGGTGGAAGACGTGCGCGACGAGGTCACCGAAGTCCAGCAGAATCCACCGGGCCTGCTCACGCCCCTCGCGGCGGAGGCGCTTGTGTCCCGCTTCGAGAAGCTTCTCCTCGATGCGGTCGGCGATTGCGGCGACATTGCGCTCGCTGTTGCCGGACACGATGAGGAAGGCATCGACGAGCGGCAGCGGCTCGGAAACGTCGAGCGCGACGATGTCCTCTCCGCCGGTCGCATCTGCGGCCTGCGCGGCGATCTGGATCATTTCACGCGATTGGGCGCTGGCGGTCATGAGAAGACTCCTGTGGTGATTGCGAAGACGAGC
>NZ_JANJFJ010000290.1:0-5581 GCF_024626565.1 Microbacterium sp. zg.Y909 | reverse complement strand
CGATCGTGCTGGCCGAGGTGGTGCTGGAGAAGTTCGGCGGCGACAGCGTCACCGAAACCCGGCGCAACCTGCAGTCCTACCTCGCCGCCATCCCGGCGACGCTGCGCACGACAGACGCCAGCGACCCTTCGCTGACATGAGCGCGCTCGTCCTGATCGGCCCCATGGGCGCGGGGAAGACGAGCATCGGCCGACGCGTCGCCAAGGCCCTCGGCCTGCCCTTCACCGACACCGACGCCGCGATCGTGCGCGCCCACGGCCCGATCGAGCACATCTTCGCCACGCACGGCGAGCCGCACTTCCGTGCGGTCGAGCGCGACGCGGTGCGGGAGGCGCTCGACACCGGCGGCGTCGTGGCGCTCGGCGGCGGGGCGATCCTCGACCCCGACACGCGGGCGGCCCTCGTCGACCACCGCGTCGTGCTGCTGACCGTCGGGCCCGACACGATCGCCTCGCGCATCCGCGACACGACGCGGCCCCTGCTGCAGGGCGAGGATGCCGTCGCCCGCTGGAACGAGATCTATCAGGCCCGCCGCGGCCTCTACGAGCAGGCTGCGGACGTGACCTTCGACACCTCGCGGGGACCCCTGCAGGAGGTTGTCGACGCCGTGACCCACTGGGCCGCGGCCACCGAATCCCCCAAGGAGCACGCATGACCGACCCCACCACCATCTCGGTCACGGGCAGCGCTGCGCACGACATCATCGTCGGGCGCGGCATCCTTTCCCGCCTGCCCGAACTGGTGCCTGCAGAGGCGAAGAAGCTGCTGGTGGTGCATCCCCCCACGCTGCGCGACGCCGCAGAGGCCCTGCGGCTCTCGCTCACCGAGGCGCTCGGCGAGGGCCGTCAGGTGCTGCTGGCAGAGATCCCCGATGCCGAGGCGGGCAAGCGCATCGAGGTCGCCGCCTTCTGCTGGCAGGTCATGGGGCAGGCCGACTTCACCCGCACGGATGTCGTCATCGGATTCGGCGGGGGAGCGGTGACCGACCTCGCCGGCTTCGTCGCGGCGACCTGGCTGCGCGGCGTGAAGGTCGTGCTCGTGCCCACGACGGTGCTCGGCATGGTCGACGCCGCCGTCGGCGGCAAGACGGGGGTCAACACCGCCGAGGGCAAGAACCTCGTGGGCGCCTTCTGGGCGCCGCACGCCGTGCTCTGCGATCTCGAACTGCTCGACACGCTGGGCGCCAACGAGCGCATCGCGGGCTACGCCGAAGTGGTCAAGGCCGGATTCATCTGGGCACCCGAGATCCTCGACCTCATCGAAGCGGACCCGGTCGCCGCCGTGGACCCGGCATCCGCGGCATTCCGGCGCACGATGGAGCTCGCCATCGACATGAAGGCGCGCGTCGTCAGCGAGGACTTCCGCGAAGCGGGACTGCGGGAGATCCTCAACTACGGCCACACCCTCGGCCATGCCATCGAGCACGCCGAGCGCTACCAGTGGCGTCACGGCGCGGCGGTGTCGGTCGGCATGATGTTCGCCGCCGAGCTGTCACGGCTGGCCGGGCGGCTGCCGGATGCCGCGGCACAGCGCCACCGCGACATCCTCGAGATGCTCGGACTGCCCCTGAGCTACCGCCCCGGCGCGTGGCCGCAGCTGCTGGCGACGATGCAGCGCGACAAGAAGACCCGCGGCGGCATGCTGCGCTTCATCGTGCTGGACGACATCGCCCGCCCGACCGTGCTGCAGGCCCCCGACGAATCGCTGCTGTTCGCTGCGTACCAGGAACTCTCCGAGTGACCGGCGTCGCCGTGCGTCGCATCCGCGAGGACGAGTGGCGTCGCGTGCGGCGACTGCGCATCGAAGCGGTGAGCGACCCGGATGCCGGGATCGCGTTCCTCTCGACGCCCGACCAGGAGCGGGCGCACGACGACGCCTTCTGGCAGCAGCGCACCGCGGACAACGCCACGGGCGACGCCGCCGCGCAGTTCGTCGCGGTCGCCGGCGACGAATGGATCGGCACGGCCACGGTGCTCGTGTATCCCCTCGGGGCGACCGACTACATGGGGCGGACGGTCTGGACCAGCCGCGCGGACGTGGTCGGTGTCTACGTGCGGGCCGACCACCGCGGGTCCGGGGTCATCGACGCGCTGCTCGACGCGGCCGCGGACTGGGCGGCGGGGCTGGGATTGCGACAGATCAATCTCGACGTGCACGTCGACAACGCCCGCGCCCAGGCGGCCTATCGCCGAAACGGGTTCGTGCCCACGGGGGAGACGGTCACCTCCGCCCACGGCACGGAAGCCGTCATGACCCGCACGCTCTGAGGGCACGGTTGCGGCGGCGGTCGACCGGGGGCGTGGCATCCGTGCCCGGCATCCGTCCCGGGCGCAGGAAGACTCACCGGAACAGGGGATTCCGGGCCGGATCGTCCTGTACCGGTGTGATCGCCTGTCCCGGCCACGCGACGCCGCGACGCGCTCCGCGCCGCCGGTAGGGTTCCAGAGTGAGCACCCCGCGTCGTCTCCTGCTTGTCAACGGTCCCAACCTCAACCTGCTCGGCACCCGCGAGCCGGAGATCTACGGGCACGCCACCCTGGCCGATGTCGAGAGACTCGTGTCGGATACCGCCGCCGCGCGCGGATTCGACGTGCGCGCGGTGCAGAGCAACCACGAAGGGGTGCTCATCGACGCGATCCACGATGCCCGCGAGGACTGCGCGGGCATCGTCATCAATCCCGGCGGCCTGACCCACACCTCGGTCGTGCTGCGCGACGCTCTGGCAGGCGTCGCGCTGCCCGTCGCCGAGGTGCACATCTCCGACGTGCAGGCGCGCGAGCCCTTCCGGCACCACTCGCATGTGGCGGACGTGGCCGTCGTGCACGTCTCGGGGGAGGGCGTCGCCGGCTACGCCAGGGCCACCGCCCTGCTGCTGGACGTCGTCACCGGCAATGCCGACGGCTGAGACGATCCCCGACGTCATCCCGTAGAATCGAACGCCGGGCCCGCGCGCGGCGCCCGACACCCTCACACGAAACGGACTCCCTTCTCCCATGGCATCCACCGCAGACATCAAGAACGGCGTCGTCCTCAGCATCGACGGCCAGCTTTGGAACGTCATCGAGTTCCAGCATGTCAAGCCGGGCAAGGGCGGCGCCTTCGTGCGCACCAAGCTCAAGAACGTCGTGTCGGGCAAGACCGTCGACCGCACGTACAACGCCGGCGCCAAGATCGAGATCGAGAACGTCGACCGCCGCGACTTCACCTACCTGTACAACGACGGCGACAGCTACGTGTTCATGGACGTCGCCGACTACGACCAGCTGAGCGTTCCCGCCACGGTCGTGGGCGACGCGAAGAACTTCCTGCTCGAGAACCAGCAGGTGCAGATCGCGATGAACAACGGCAACCCGCTGTACGTCGAGCTTCCGGCGTCGGTCGTGCTGGAGATCACCTACACCGAGCCGGGCCTGCAGGGCGACCGCTCGTCGGCCGGCACCAAGGCCGCGACCGTCGAGACCGGCTACGAGATCCAGGTCCCGCTGTTCGTGGAGCAGGGCACGAAGGTCAAGGTCGACACCCGTACGGGCGACTACCTCGGCCGCGTCAACTGACCGGGGCACCGCCCTTCCATGAGCGCACGCACCAAGGCGCGCAAGCGCGCCCTCGACATCCTGTACCAGGCCGACGTCCGCGGCGACGAGCTCGGTGTCACCCTCGCCGCTGAAGCGAAGCGCGCAGCCAGCGAGCCCGCTCGCGAGTCGTCGTGGCTGTACGCCCGCGAGATCGTCGACGGGGTCATCGACAACCACGAAGAGATCGACGAGCAGATCACGGGTGTCTCCAAGGACTGGTCGCTGAGCCGCATGCCGGCCGTCGACCGCGCCATCCTGAGGATGGCCACGTGGGAGATCCTGCACAACGACGAGGTGCCCGCCGCGGTGGCCATCGACGAGGCGGTGGAGCTCGCCAAGGAGTACTCCACCGACGACTCGGGCTCGTTCGTGCACGGCGTGCTCGGCCGCATCGCCCGCGCATCCTGACCCCGCCTCGGCGCTGTCGGCGGGTGCCGGGAGAATGAAACCCGTGGACCCGACCCCGCCCGACTGGCGCGCCGTGCTCGCGACGCCCGCCGGGCGCGGCGCGGCGGCGCCCCTGGCGCTCGGCATCGAGCTGCGCCAGCGCGCACGGCGCGACGGCTCGCCGTGGAGTGCACCCCGCTGGCAGACGGCGACCCCGCGCGACCTGCACACGTTCGGCGCCGACGTCGCGGTGGGACTGCGGCCGCTCGTGCGCAGCGAGCGTTCGGACACCTGGATCAAGGGCCGCGCCTCGTGGGACGCGCTGCGCCGCCCCGGCCACGGCTACGATCCGGCCCAGGCGCGGTGGTTCGTCGAGCTGTACAGCATCGTCCGCGACGCCCGCACGCTCGGCACCCTGCCCGACGGCTCCGAATGGCTGCTGATGGACGACGTCGAATCCGGGCTGCTCTGGGGACATCTGGGGGATGCCGCGGCGCTCGGCATTCCGCTGCGCTCCACGAAGCCGCAGCAGACGGTGACGCTCGCCGAAAGCGCCTCCGCTTCGCTGCGGGCCGAGCGCGCCGGCGAGGGCCTCGCCCTCGTCGCCCACGTCACCATCGACGGCGACGATGTCGGCCCGGCCGAGGTGCGCCCCCTCGGTACGGTCGGGCTCTACCGCTTCGCGGCCTCCGGCGAGCGCATCGACGTGACCCTGGCCGCGGCAGCGGTCCCCGAGCCCGTCCGGGCGGTGCTGCGCGCGCACGCGCCGGTCGTCGTGCCGCCGAACGAGACCGACGAGTTCCTGCGCGACCACCTGCCCCGACTCTCGCGCCATACTCCGGTCACGCTGGGCGCCGGGGTGACGGCGCCGCCGGCCGCCCCGCCGCGGCTGCGCCTGGCCGTGGCGTTCGCCCCCGGCGACAGGGTCGACGTCACCTGGTCGTGGCTCTACCCGGGCGTGCCGCCGGTGCCCTTCACCGAACCGTCGAAGGGCGACCGTGACGACGACATCGAACCGACCGTCCGCCAGGCGGTGCACGACGCGTGGAGCGCCGCCTGGGACCTGCCCTTCGCCGCGGACACGGCGTATGCGGGAGCGGATGCCGCGCAGTTCGCACACGCCGTACTGCCGCGCCTCGAGCAGCTGGAGGGCGTCGAGGTCGAGGTGACCGGCATGCGCCGCACCTACCGGGAGCTCACCGGCATCCCCGAGATCACCGTCACCACGGTCGAGACCACCGACGCCGACTGGTTCGAGCTCGGCATCCTGGTCACGATCGACGGACGCCGCATCCCGTTCGCGCCGCTCCTTCGCGCCCTCACCCTGCGCCGCAGCAAGATGCTGCTGAGTGACGGCGGCTACTTCTCCCTCGCGCACCCGGCGCTCGACCGCCTGCGCGAGCTCGTGGACGAGGCCGCCGAGCTCGACGAGTGGGAGACCGGCGCCCGCATCAGCCGCTACCAGAGCGCCCTCTGGTCCGACTTCGAGGACCTCGCCGATCAGGCAGAGCCGGCCGTGACGTGGCGCGCGGCCGTCGAGGGCCTGCGCGGCCTGGGCGGCGTCGAGCCCACCCCGGTGCCGTACGCGCTGCAAGCCCAGCTGCGCCCGTATCAGCAGG
>NZ_JANJFJ010000289.1:0-5588 GCF_024626565.1 Microbacterium sp. zg.Y909 | reverse complement strand
GCCAACGGACTCGGATACATCGGCGATCGTCCGTCACAACTGTTCGTCGTGCCCGCTCCCGACCTCGACGCCGAGCCGCTCTACGAGCCCGCCGCGCGGGTGCGTGCCGAGGGCGACGACGGGCCGCTCCCGCGCGTGGTGCCGGCGGATGCCGAGCAGCTGACGCGCGGCTCGGCCTCGTACGGCGCGCCGGTGTTCACCGCCGACGGCCGCCATGTGCTCGCCGTCGTCGACGAGATCGAGGACGCGGCGCGGGACCTGCGCAGTCGCGTCGTCGCCGTGGCGGTGGACGGTGCAGGGGAGCGCACCGTGCTCGGGCCCGAGGCGGGACTCGCCGTCTCGGAAGTGGCCGTGGCCCCCGACGGCGCGCTGTTCCTCCTCGCCTACGACGTCGGCGAGGACGGTCGGGACTTCGTCGCGCCCGGCACGGGGCTCTGGCACCTGGATGCCGCGGGCGCCCGCCCGTTGACCGACCCCGAGACCGTCGATCTCGGCGAGGTCGGGAGCCACATCGGGTTCGACGGCGAGGATGTCCTCGTGCAGAACCGCACGCGTGGCCGCGTGCACCTGGTGCGGGTCTCGCGCAAAGGGCGGACCTCCGTCGTGCTGGGCGGCGATGTGGAGGTGCTCGGCCACGCGGCAGGCGGCGGCCGCATCGTCACGGCGATCGGCACGGCCACGTCGTTCGGAGAGCTGGCCGAGGTCGTAGCGGGTCGCCCGCGCGTGCTCACCACGTTCGGCGGGGCCCTCGTCGCTGCGGGCCTTGTGGAGCCGGTCGAGGTGACGGTCCCCGCCCGCGACGGCTACCCCGTGCACGGCTGGGTCGCGGTACCGGACGGCAGCGGCCCGTTCCCCGTCATCCTGCAGATCCACGGCGGGCCGTTCGCCTCCTACGGCATCCAGGCCTTCGACGAGACCCAGGTGCTCGTCGATGCCGGCTACGCCGTGGTGTACGGCAACCCCCGAGGGTCGGCCGGTTACGGGCGCGCCCACGGGCGCAGCATCCGCCAGGCGATGGGGACGGTCGACTTCACCGACGTCATCGACCTGCTCGACGGGGTGCTCGCCGCAGACGAGCGCCTGGACGCTGAGCGCGTCGGCATCATGGGCGGGTCGTACGGCGGTTACCTCACCGCCTGGACGATCGCGCACGACCATCGATTCGCCGCCGCCATCGTCGAGCGCGGGTTCCTCGACCCGGTCGCCTTCGCCGGCACGAGTGACATCGGCTCGTTCTTCGGCGACGAGTACGTCGGCACCGACCCCGCGGCGATGGCGGCGCAGAGCCCGATGGCCGTGGTCTCGCAGGTGCGCACACCCACCCTCGTCGTGCATTCGGAACTCGACTTCCGCTGCCCGCTCGAGCAGGCCACGCGGTACTACACAGCGCTGAAACGGCAGGGGACTGCGGCCGAGATGCTCGTCTTCCCCGGCGAGGACCACGAACTCACCCGCGGCGGCCGGCCCCGCCACCGTGTCGAGCGCTTCGCGGCGGTGCTGGATTGGTGGCACCGCTACCTGCCGATCGTTTCCTGACCCGGCGACGCCGGCATGACGAAGGGCCCCGGGAGTCGGTCCCGAGGCCCTTCGTCGTATGTCACTTGCCGAACGTGAAGGCGCGGATCACCTGCACCACGCCCAGCACGATGGCCGAGATGCCGATGAGCAGCCACAGCGTCGCCGCGCCCCACAGCGGGGCGAACAGCAGCACGACGCCGGCGATGATCGAGAGGATCGCGAAGAAGATGGTCCACCCGCTCGATGCCGCCCATCCGAGCGTCGAGAGCGAGACGATGCCCTCGACGATCCACATGACGCCGACGAGCACGCCGACGAAGGTCCCGAACCAGGCGGTGGCCGCGGGGAGGTTGATGAAGGCGACGATGCCGGCGACGATGAACAGCACGCCCAGCACGATGTGGCCGAGCCGGGCCCACCCGCCCCGCTGCGCGCTGAAGATCCCGAGTCCCGCGTAGACGAGGCCGGCAGCGACGGCGTAGATCGCCACCACCGCCACGACGACCATGGCCGTTCGGCCGGGCCAGACGAGGATGAGGATGCCGAGGATCAGCGCGAGCACGCCGCTGATGCCGAGAGCCGTGCGGATGCCGTTGAGCAGCGGTCTGTCGATGGAGGAGTTGTAGGCCATCGTGCGTCCTTTCTGAGAATTTTCTGTGAGGACGGCGCCATTGTAGCCCCGCGCACCCTCGTGTGAAGGGGGGAACGCGGCGGGGGAGTGCTACCCCAGCAGCACCATGATGAGCAGCAGCACGGGGACGCATCCCACCGTGGTGAGGAAGATCGTGTCCCGCGAGATGCTCTCGCCGACGCCGTAGTGCTGGGAGTAGGTGAAGATGTTCTGCGCCGTCGGCAGTGCAGCCAGCACCGTGACGATCAGTATTCCTTCCGGGGACAGCTGGAAGACGTAGGCCGCCGTCGCCCACGCGACCAGCGGCATGACGACCAGCTTCAAGGCGGTGGCGAGGATCACATCTCGCCGGTGCCCGGCCGTGCCCAGCACCCGCTGGCCGTACAGCGACATGCCGTAGCCGATCAGCAGCACCGGCACGCACGCGTTGGCGATGAGCTGCGCAGGATCGAGGATGAGCGGCGGAAGCTCCCAGCCCGACACCGACACCGCCACCCCGAGCACCGAGCCGAGCACGATCGGGTTCGTCGCCGTGCGCTTGAGGATGCGGCGGGGGGAGCGCTGGCCGGTGGTCGCGGCATCCAGAATCGCCATCGAGATGGGCGTGAACACCAGCAGCTGCAGCAGGATGACGGGAGCGGGGAACGCGGCGCTGCCGAGCAGGTACAGCGACAGCGGGATGCCCATGTTGTTGGAGTTGACCTGACCGGCCGAGAGCGCGGCGATGGTCGTCTCGGCGGTGGAGCGATGCCAGAGGAAGCGCGAGAAGAGCGCCTGTGCGGCGATCACCACCAGGGCGGCTATCGCGGAGACCGGCAGGAGCGCCGAGAAGAGCGTCTGCACGTCGGCCTGGGACAGCACGACGAAGAGCAGGAACGGCGACAGCACGAAGAACGTGAGCCGGTTGAGCACGTGGCGGCCGTGGGGGCCGAGCAGGTCGACGCGGCCGATGATGTAGCCGATCAGGATCGCCACACCGATGACGACGAATCCGGTGGCGACATCCAGCACCCTCTGAGCCTAGGGGTGCGACGCGACGGCTCGGCTCGCTCGACGACAGTTCGTGTCAGGGGAGCGACGCAGGGATCGTCTTGCGCATGACGGTCTTGCTCTTGCCGATGTGGCGCTCGAACACGAAACCGGCCTTCTCGAACATCGCCCGGGTGCCGTTGTGCAGGAACGACGACGACGTGCGCTTGCCCGGGGCGAGCTCGTTGGGGAACGACACCACCTCGCCGCCGCCGGCCTGAGCGATCAGGTCGAGCGCGCCGTCGAGCGCCTCGCGCGCCACACCGCCGCGCCGATGGTCACGGTCGACGAAGAAGCACGTGATGCGCCAGGGGGCCGGACGCGTCTCGCCGGCGTCGTACTGCTTGCGGTGGTAGATGCCAGGCAATTCGGCGGGGCTGCCGTACTGACACCAGGCGATCGCGTCGTCTCCGTCGAAGACCAGCGCCGCGTGTGCGACGCCTTCCGTCACGAGACGCTTCTTGAAGGTCGGTCCGTCGTACTGGACCTTGACCGTCAGGTCGGTGTCGCCGTGGAAGTAGGAGCACCAGCATCCGCCCCAGACGCCGTTGTGCTTCTGCGCGAGCGCCAGCCAGGCCGGATACGTCTCGAGGGTGAGTGGCTTGATCGTGTGCGTCGTCGCCATGATCGCCTCCTCGCGTCGGTGATCATTCTGCGGCGCGAGAGCCAGCGTCGGCAAGGCCGTTCCTGTGTCAGTACAGGGGCCTCTGCCACATGACGTCGGCGACACACAGGGCCTGCTCGGCTTCGCGGAAGAAGACGTCGGTGGGGACGGCCTCGTCCGAACCGGGATCGCCGGTGTGCCCCTCGAGATTGATCCGCCACGCAGCGTCGAGCCCCGGACTATCGACGGAATCAGCGCCGTCGAACGGTTCCGGCTCGCCGGCGCTGAGTCCGTTCCAGACGGCAGCGTCCCCGAAATCGCCGACGAAGTCATCACAGGCAAAGTCGAACGGTTCGCCGACCGAGGCGGCGGCCACCAGTTGGTCTGTCGTCGCGATGACTCGGGCGCCTTCGCGTCCCCAGACAAGCGCGTCTATCGAACAGGCTGAGAGCGCCAGCGCGGACGTGCCGGCAGCCACCACGAACAAGCCTCGCCCTAGCGTCCTCATGGTGTCACCGTAGGCTCCGCTCGGGTCCCATCCGCGTAAACGCCCTATCGCCGATAATGCACATTATGTCAATTCAGAGGTTGCGTTACCCGTTTGCGAAGTCTGCAACCACCGAGTGTGGGCCCACATGAAACACTCAGTGGAGCATCATGGGGGCCGGGTGCCGTCTCGCGTGTGCGCGCCGCCCTGGCGCGTTCACGAGCTGCTCGGTCACCCAGATGACCAGGTGGAGCCCTACCTCAGCACGTTTAGAATCGCGAGTATCCCAGCCGTCAAGAGCGCCATCGTGACGGCAGATCGTCGATGGTGTTGGGGAATGAATGCGGCGATCAGTGTGACGCAGAATGTAGCCGCCAGTACGAATGGGGCGCTCACGAGCAACGAGTAGGAAAGGTATCCGCCCCGGTCAAAGAAGCTGAGGATGAGAGTGGGTACTCCGCAGACCACCGACGCGATCCCGACAGAGACCAGCGGCACCGTTACTCGAGACCACCCGCCGGCTTCCTGAATCAGGATCGCAGCCCCTCCGATCAGGCCTCCGCACACGAACCACAGGGCCAAAAAGCCGACGATCTGAAGAAGGTCTGACTGGTCGGGAGCCGTAAGACTGACGAGGCTCGCCGGAATCAGAGCAATGACCCCCACGAAGGTCGCGGCAGATAGCCAACGTCTCGGGGGTAGTCGGCGCGCGGTGCGGTCTGCCGCGCGCAGTTCTTCAGCAATCGGGTCACTCACGTCGACAGAACCCTCCCTCACTTCCACCCTCGCATAGCGGCAAGCGAGTTCGTAGCTACTCCGCACCAGCCGCCGCGACGGCGATAGCCCCTGTGGGCCCGCACTGGCGGCGTGACTACAACCCGTCACCTATCCATGCAGCAGTCCCCTCGCCTGCGAGAGGCTTGCGCCATGGCAGAGTCGTGGCGTGCCGATGATGATGCCGTTCGTTCCGTTGCCTCTCGAGCAGGCCGACGTCGATTATGTGTACGGTCCTGATTCCTTCACGCGACTCGGTGTCCAGCCTGGCTCCATCGAGGAGATCCGTATCGACACGAGCGCGAGATTCCCCGGAACATCCAGGACCATCTGGGTGCACCGTCCGGCCGGTGTGCGCACCTCCGCTGAGTGCGCCGTGATGTTCTTCAATGACGGTTGGTGGTATCTGGACCCCGAGGGGGATGTCCGTGGCGCGACCGTTCTCGACAATCTCTCTGCGGCAGGCGACCTCCCGCCGATGGTCAGTGTGTTCGTTGACCCCGGGGTTCTCCACGTCGACGCTGTGCCGATGAAGCACCGCAACG
>NZ_JANJFJ010000288.1:0-5614 GCF_024626565.1 Microbacterium sp. zg.Y909 | reverse complement strand
CCGAGGTCGACAAGGTCGCGGGGATCGTCGCGCAGACGCGCTCGGATGTGTCCATCGAGCCGCACGAGCGCATCGTCGAGGTGCTGCGCCAGCGCCTCGAGCAGTCCGGCATCCACCTGCCCGACGAAGAGATCTCAGAGCTGGCGCGTCAGGTCTCGACGGGCTGAACTCCGAGCTCGGCGAGGATCGCACGGGCGGCCGGGGCGGCGTCGCGGATCATCGTCTCGTGCCCGTGCCCGGGGATCTCCACCACGCGCGTGCGCAGGGCGGCCGCGACCCGCGCGCACCACGCGCGGGGGCACACGACGTCGTTCTCGCCGCGGATGACGAGCGCCGGGACCGTGACTTTGGGGTAGGACAGCTCCGGGCGGTGCGTGAGCATCGCCCGGGTCTTGCGCCGCAGGCGCGGTCCCGCTCGCACGTACTCGCGGGCGCCGAGAAAGACCACTTTGGGGCTCTCGATGAAGAGATCCAGAGCCAGGCGGCCGAGCTGGGGCAAGGCGCCTCGGGCGGCGGCATCCACCGTCGGGGCGACCAGCACGATGCGGTCGACCAGCGCAGGATGCCGCACGGCGAGCTCCGTGACGACCTGCGTGCCCATCGAGTGTCCGACGGCGACGAGTTCCCGCTCGGCCGGCTCGTGCTGACGCAGGTACGCCGCGACGAGGTCGGCCAGCCGCTCGATCGACGGCACGCGGGGCGGCTCCTCGGCCGCACCGAATCCCGGCAGGTCCAGTGCCAGCACCCGACCGTGCGGCTCGAGGTGCTCGATGAGATCGCCGAAGGCGCCGCGGCCCATGCCGATGCCGTGCACGAGGAGGAACGTCCGCGCGCCCACGCCGGTGGCCTCGACCACCAGCTGCGCGCCGTCGTGGGTGAACACGGTCACAGTGCCGTCGGGTTCGTTCGGTGCCGGTTCTTCCACGTTCCGACAGTAGGGGCTGGAAGCACCGGCATCCTGAGCGTACGGTGACCGCATGTGTCGCAACATCCACACCCTGCACAACTTCGAACCAGCCGCCACCGACGACGAGGTTCATGCCGCCGCGCTGCAGTACGTGCGCAAGATCGCCGGCACCACCAACCCGTCCAAGGCGAATCAGCAGGCCTTCGAGCGTGCCGTCGCAGACGTGGAGCACGCGACGCGGCATCTGCTGGCAGACCTGGTCGCGGTGGCGCCGCCGAAGAATCGTGAGGACGAAGCGGCCAAGGCCCGCGCCCGTGCGGAGAAGTCCGGTCGCTACGCGCCGCGCGTGGCCTGACGCCCGCGCCGGCGCGGGGCGCGCGGGCTGTCCAGCCCGATGTGGATGCGGGTGCGCTTTCGCTCCACGGCGATGAAGATCGACCCGACCACCCACAGCGGCACCTGCGTGAGGAAGGCGAGCCGGAAGGCATCCAGCGTGTAGGTCTCGGGAGTGCCCGCCCCCTGCAGGTCCAGGGCGACCCCGATCAGGAACACCGCGATGAGGCCCGCGAGGAACCCGCCGGAGTTGGTGATTCCGGTCGCCGTGCTGAGGCGGTGCGACGGGTTGTGGGTGCGGGCGTGGTCGAAGGCCACCATCGACGCCGGCCCGCCCATCGCCAGGGCGACGGCGAGACCGAGCAGCATCCACAGCGGAGCGGGTCCGGGCTGGGCGATGACGATCAGCCAGGCCACGGCTTGCACCGCGATGGAGGGCAGCACCAGCGCCCGGGAGCGGAGCGTCGGCACCCGGCTCGACAGCGACCCCATGACCGGCCCGATCAGGATGCCGGCCAGCACGTACACGGTCGTCACGAGCGCCGCCTGTCCCTGTGACAGGCCTTCCCCCGCGGTGAGGAAGGGGAAGCCCCACAGCATGACGAACGCAGACCCGGCGAAGGGCGTCGTGAAATGCGACCAGAAGGCGAGGCGCGTGCCCGGATGCGACCAGGCGGCGCGGATGCCGACGCGGTTGTCGACGGCCGACGTGACGACCCGGATCGCGCCGGTGTCGGTGTCGACGGTGACGTCGCGGTCGCGGTCGGGCGGGTGGTTGCGGATGACGGCGAACACGAGCACGGCGAACAGCACGCCCAGCCCGGCGACGCTGCCGAAGGCGACGGACCAGGTCGTCGCGTGCAGCAGTGCAGCCAGCGGCACGACGGCCACGATCTGCCCGAGCTGGCCGACGATGCCGGTCACCTGCACCATGACGGGCCCGCGCTGCGAGGGGAACCATGTCGCGATGAGCCGGAGCACGCTGGGGAAGATCGCCGCGTCGCCCGCGCCCAGAAGCATGCGGGCCGCGATCGCGATGCCGACGTTCGGTGAGAACGCCATGACGAGCTGCCCGATGGCCATGAGCAGCATGCCGGAGGTGATGAGGGGACGCGCGCCGTACCGGTCGAGCAGCATGCCCACGGGAATCTGCATGGCCCCGTACACGCCGAGCTGGATGACGGCGAACATCGACAGCGTCGAGGCGTCGACGTCGAAGCGGTGCGCGGTGTCGATCCCCACCGCCGACAGGGACGTGCGGTTGACCACCGAAAGGATGTAGGCGGCGACGCCGACTCCCCAGACCGTCCAGCTGCGCCAGCTGGGGGCTGAGGAGGGGAAGACGGCGGTCACGGCGGAACCAGCCTACGCGGGCGATCCTCCAGGGTGATGTCGGAGGGGCCGATTACCGTGAAGACATGCGAATCCTGCACACCTCCGACTGGCACATCGGGCGGACCTTTCACGGTCACTCCACGCTCGATGCCCTCCGCGGCGTGCTCGACGCGCTGGTGTCGCAGGTGCGGGCGCACGACGTCGACGTGGTGATAGTGGCGGGCGACGTGTTCGACTCGGCCACGCCCGCGGCCGGCTGCTACGCGCTGCTCAGCGACACCCTCGCCGCCCTCGCCGACACCGGGGCAGAGGTCGTCGTCACCAGCGGAAACCACGATTCCGCCGCCCGCCTCGGCTTCCAGTCCGCACTCCTGCGGCCCGGTGTGCACGTCGTCACCGATCCGCAGACCGTGGGAACGCCGATCACGGTGACCGATGAGCACGGGCCGGTGCATATCTACGGCATCCCGTTCCTCGAGCCCGCGCTGCTGCGTCATGCGTGGCCCGGCGTGCGGTGCCAGGCCGACGTGCTCGCACACGCGATGGACCTCGTCCGTGCCGACTTGGCCCACCGCGACGACGCGCGGTCGGTCGCCGTCGCGCACTGCTTCGCGGCGGGGGTCGAGCCGACGCCGCACCTCGAGCGAGACATCCAGCAGGGCGGGCTCGACGTCGTGCCGCTGTCGACGTTCGACGGGGTGGACTACATGGCCCTGGGCCACATCCACGGGCGGCAGCAGCTGTCGCAGCGCGTGCGGTACGCGGGGGCTCCGCTGCACTACAGCTTCGGCGAGGGTGACAAGCCGCGCGGGTCGTGGCTGGTGGAGCTCGATGCCGGGGGCCTCGCGGCCGTGAGCTGGCTCGACCTGCCCGTGCCCCGGCGCCTGGTCACGCTGGTCGCACCTCTGGAAGAGCTGCTGACCGACGAGCGCTTCGCCGCGTACGAGGGCGACTGGGTGTCTGTGGAGTACACCGACACCCTGCCGCAGCGCGATCCGATGCGCCGGCTGCAAGAGCGCTTCTCCCACTGCGCGTGCGTCGCGCACCGCCCTGCGGACGCGGCGGCCGACGACGGACGCAGCTACGCCCAGCGGGTGCGGTCGGCCCGCAGCGACCGCGAGTTGCTCGACGCCTTCCTCCGCCACGTGCGCGAGGGCGACGGGGCGAGCGACCGCGAGACGGCGCTGATCGACGAACTGCTCGACGACCGCACGCTCGCCGAGGCGGCCACGTGAAGCTGCACCGCCTCGACCTCACCGGGTTCGGTCCTTTCCTCACGACCCAGACGGTCGACTTCGACGCCTTCGAAGGCGACGGCATCTTCCTCATCTCGGGGCGCACCGGCGCGGGCAAGTCGAGCATCCTCGACGGGGTCAGCTTCGCGCTCTACGGCAGCGTGCCGCGCTACGAGTCCGGCGACAAACGCCTGCGCAGCGACCATTGCGCGCCCGAGGACCCGACCCGGGTGCGCCTGGAGTTCACCGTCGGCGACCGCCGGTGGCGGGTCACGCGCGCGCCGGAGTACCAGCGGCCGGCACGCCGCGGCGGGGGACTGACGACCGAGCCGACCAGCGCCGAGCTCGAAGAGCAGGTCGACGGGGTATGGATCGGCCGGGCCGCCAAGCCGCGCGATGTGGGGCTCGCGCTCGACGAGATCCTCGGTCTCAACGCCCAGCAGTTCCAGCAGGTCATCCTGCTCGCGCAGAACAAGTTCTCCCGATTTCTCCTCGCCTCCGGCAGCGAGCGTCAGCCGCTGCTGCGCACCCTGTTCGGAACGCGCCGTTACGAGGACTACGTGCGCGCGCTCGGGGAGCGCAGCAAGGCCGCCCAAGCCGCGCTCGACACCCTCGGCGAGCACGCCCGCACGCTGCTCGACCTCGCCGAGCGTCTCATCGACGAGCACGGGCTCGGGGGCGAGGGCGACGCTGCGTCCGACCTGGCTGCGAGACGCGCCGCGGCGGTGCTCGCCGTGCAGCGCGCCGAGTACCGACTCGACACCCTGACCCGCGCTCGCACCGAGGCCGACGCTGCGTTCGCCGACGCCACGGCCGCCCATGCCGCCGCCACAGCACTCGCTCGGGCGCACACCGACCTCGCCCAGACGAGGCAGCGGCTCAGTGCTCTCGAGGCGGACGCGGCCGCCGTCGCGGCCGATCGGGCCACGCTGGACCGGGCGCGCGCCGCGGAGGCGGTGCGTTCGACGCTCGAGGCCGCCGACCGGGCCCAGCGGGCGGCGACCGAGGCGGCGGCGTCCGCGGCCACGGCGGAGCGTGACTGGCATGCCGCCGCGCCCGACGCCGACGAAGACATCGATCTCGCGGCGTTCGACGAACAACTCACCGGCGACCTCGCGGTGTGGGCCGTCGCCGCCCATCACGAGGCGCAGCTGCCGCTGCGCGAGGCCGAACTCGCCGCCGCACAGGAGCGGGTGACGGAGCTGGTCCAGGAGCTCGCCACACTCGACGCGAACCGCGCGCTGATCCCCGCCGAGCGCACGAGGCTCGAGGACCTTCTCACCGCCGCCCGCGCCGGCGCGGCCGTCGCCGAGGGGGCGCGCCTCCAGCGCGATGACCTCGCCGCCCGCGCCACCGCTGCCGCCGAAGCCGAGACCCTCGCCGTCGCCCTGCGTGAGCGGGAGACCGCCCACGCTGCGGCGTCCAAAGCGTCCGCCCAGGCCGGCGCCGCGGTGGCCGCGCTGCTGCAACGGCGGCTCGGCGGATACGCCGGCGAGCTCGCCGCCGCCCTCGTCGAGGGCGAAGCCTGCGCGGTCTGCGGCTCGACGTCGCATCCTCATCCTGCCGAACGCGGCTCGCAGCCGGTGACCGACGAGCTGGTCGCGGCGGCCGAGGCCGATCGCGACGCCGCCCTCGCCGAAGAGCGCGCGGCCGCAGACGCCGTCCACGCCGCGCGCACGGCGCACGCCGATGCCGCCGCCCGCGCCGGTGGCGAGAGCGGAGAAGAGCTGCAGTCCCGGCTGACCGCCGCGGAAGAGGCGGTCAGCGCGGCGACCGCGGCCGAGCAGCTCGCGCAGCAGCTCGA
>NZ_JANJFJ010000287.1:0-3053 GCF_024626565.1 Microbacterium sp. zg.Y909 | reverse complement strand
CTTCTTGCTCAGCGGATGCCGCGTGGACCATCGCCTACACGCGGCATCCGCTTTTTCTGTGCCCTCTCGGGTCAGTCGAACATGCCGTCCAGCAGGCTGCCGATGACGAGGCCGCCGAGGAGGCCCCCCATGATGTTGTTGCCGCCCGGGCCGGCACTGCGACCGCCGCCCCATCCGCCCTGCGGGCCGCCCCAGCCCGGGTCGTCGGGCCGCGAGGCGTCGATGTCCCGCTGGGCGTACTGCAGCGCCTCCGAGGCGAGCATGCCGCAGCGCCGCGCGTCGGCCATGGCCTTCTCGCGGTCGTCCTCGGCGATCGGGCCGGCGATCACGGGGCTGAGCGCCAGCCGCAGGCTCTCCGCCTCGGCCAGGCGCGTGCGGGCGTCGGCGCCGATCCACCCACGGTGGCCGGCGATCACCGAGCGTGCGACCGACAGCTGACGGTCGGCATCGTCCACGGCGTGACGCACGTGCGCCTCGGCGGGGATCGGCCGCGCCGCGCGCTCGCGCGCCTTCGCGATCACCGCGTCCAGGGCCGCGTTCTTCTCGCGCAGCACGGTGAGCTCTGCGAACGGATCCGCCTTGCCGCCGGCGGGGGTCAGGCGCGCCAGTGCGCGCTCGAGCTCGGCGACAGCCGTGGTCACCGCGGGCACCTGCGGCGCTTCGCGGGCTGCGACGATGTCCTCGCGCGAGTCGGCGACGACCGCGGCGAGGGTCGATTGGGCGCGCAGTGCCTCGACTTCGAAGTCGTCCACGGCGTCGAGCAGGGTGCCCGCCCGCCGCACGGCCTCGATGGCGGTCTCCAGAGCGATGTTGGCGGCGCCGCGCTCGCCGGCGTCGCGACGCCGCTCGGCGACGTCGGCGCCGTGCGCGGCGAAGTCCAGCAGCCCGGCCGCCTCATCGGCGTTGCCGGCGACGCGCTGTGCAGCCGCGGGGGCGTAGCGCAGGCTCACCCGCTCGATCACCGTGCGCGCCGCCGGAACGCGGGCGGTGAGGCGCTCCACGTCCGAGCGGATGCCGGCGAGGATCTCGGGGGCGCGTCGGGCGCGCTCGATGCGCTCGGCCAGCGCGCTGGTCCGGTCCTCGATCAAGTCGTCGGCCCACTCGCACAGCTGGATGATGCGGGCGTTGCGGGTGCGCAGCTCTTCGAGGGTGTCGGGGATGTCGTCGTGGTTGAGCTGATTGAGGTGGAACGCCTCGCCCAGGTGGTGACGCACCGCCGCGAGCGCCTCGCGCAGCTCGGCGGTCGCGTCGGAGCCGAGCTCGGCATCCGCGAACACCAGTTCGTCGCTCGTCACCCGCAGTCGCTCATCAGTGGCCACCAGAGCGGCACCCGCCCGGCGCGCAAGATCCGCGTCGTGCTCCTGCAGTTCTTGCTGCTCGCGTTTGCGCTTGCCCCAGAATCCGGCCATACGCCGATCCTACGGCGCACCGTTGCCCGGTGCGCGGGTTCGCTCAGGGCGAGAGTTCAGAGGGCCCCTTCAGGCGACGATGAGGTCACGGGCCGATAACATGGCGGTGTATGCCCGCGCGCCCGAGCGTGCGGGCGCCGGCGCAATCCGCGCCCGAACGACAGATGGAGATGCCCCGTGGCCAACCCTCTCGAGAAACTGCTCCGTGCCGGTGAGGGGCGGGTGCTGCGGCGCCTGCAGCAGGTCGTCAAGGCCGTGGCCGCCCTCGAAGAGGACTACGCGCAGCTCACCGATGAGGAGTTGCGCGGCGAGACTGCGGAGCTCCGCGCCCGCTACGCCGCCGGCGAGACGCTCGATCAGCTCATGCCCGAGGCCTTCGCCGCCGTGCGGGAAGCGGCCAAGCGCACTCTCGGCCAGCGTCCCTACGACGTGCAGGTGATGGGCGGTGCGGCACTTCACCTCGGCAACATCGCCGAGATGAAGACCGGTGAGGGCAAGACCCTGACCGCGGCGCTTCCGGTCTACCTCAACGCCATCGCGGGCAAGGGCGTGCACGTCATCACCGTGAACGACTACCTGGCCTCGTACCAGGCCGAGCTCATGGGTCGCGTCTACCGGGCGCTCGGGATGACCTACGGCACGATCGTGGCCGGCCAGAACCCGCAGGTGCGTCGCGAGCAGTACGCCGCCGACATCACCTACGGCACGAACAACGAGTTCGGCTTCGACTACCTGCGCGACAACATGGCCTGGCGCAAGGACGATCTCGTCCAGCGCGGCCACTTCTACGCCATCGTCGACGAGGTGGACTCCATCCTCATCGACGAGGCGCGCACCCCGCTCATCATCTCGGGCCCGTCCTCGGGCGAGGCCAACCGCTGGTTCGTCGAGTTCGCGAAGATCGCCAAGACCCTCGAGCCCGGGGTCGACTACGAGGTCGACGAGAAGAAGCGCACCATCGGTGTGCTCGAACCCGGCATCGAGAAGGTCGAGGACTACCTCGGCATCGACAACCTGTACGAGTCGGCCAACACGCCGCTCATCTCCTTCCTCAACAACTCGATCAAGGCGCTCGCGCTGTTCAAGCGCGACGCGGACTACGTCGTCATGAACGACGAGGTCATGATCGTCGACGAGCACACCGGCCGCATCCTCGTGGGACGCCGGTACAACGAAGGCATCCACCAGGCGATCGAGGCGAAGGAGGGCGTGCCGGTCAAGGCTGAGAACCAGACCCTCGCCACCGTCACGCTGCAGAACTACTTCCGCCTCTACGACAAGCTCGCCGGCATGACCGGTACCGCCGAGACCGAGGCGGCGGAGTTCATGTCGACCTACAAGCTCGGCGTCGTGCCGATCCCGACGAACAAGCCGATGATCCGCAAGGACCAGCCGGACCTCGTCTACAAGAACGAGCAGGCGAAGTTCGCGCAGGTCGTCGAGGACATCGCCGAGCGCCACGCCGCCGGACAGCCCGTGCTGGTCGGCACGGTGAGCGTCGAGAAGAGCGAGTACCTGTCGCGGCTGCTGGCCAAGAAGGGCGTCAAGCACGAGGTGCTCAACGCCAAGAACCATGCCCGTGAGGCCGAGATCGTCGCCCGCGCCGGGCGGCTGGGCGCGGTGACGGTCGCCACCAACATGGCG
>NZ_JANJFJ010000286.1:0-2561 GCF_024626565.1 Microbacterium sp. zg.Y909 | reverse complement strand
AGGAGTTGAAGGCCCAGGGCCTGGACCCGGTCGAGACTCCCGAGGAGTACGAGGCCGCGTGGGACTCCGTGTACGCCTCGATGCGCGACACGGTCGCCGAAGAGGCGACGAAGGTCGTCGAAGCGGGCGGCCTGTACGTGCTGGGAACCGAGCGGCACGAGTCGCGCCGCATCGACAACCAGCTGCGCGGTCGCTCCGGCCGTCAGGGAGACCCCGGCGAGAGCCGCTTCTACCTGTCCCTGACCGACGACCTCATGCGGCTGTTCCAGTCCGGCGCCGCTGAGGCGATCCTGGCGCGCACGAACTTCCCCGACGACGTCGCCATCGAGTCGACCATGGTCTCGCGCGCCATCAAGAGCGCCCAGTCCCAGGTGGAGTCCCGCAACGCCGAGATCCGCAAGAACGTCCTCAAGTACGACGATGTGCTCAACCGTCAGCGTGAGGCCATCTATGCCGACCGTCGCCACGTGCTCGAAGGCGATGACCTGTCGGGGCGCATCGAGCACTTCATCGAGGATGCCATCAGCTCGGTCATCGACGACCACACGTCGTCGGGCCACACCGAGAGCTGGGACTTCGACGCACTCTGGACCGAGCTGAAGACCCTCTACCCGGTGTCGGTCACCATCGACGAGGTCGTCTCCGAGGCCGGCCACAAGGGCCGGATCACCCCCGAGATCCTCAAGCGCGAGATCCTTTCCGACGCCAAGATCGCCTACCAGCGACGCGAGGAGTCGCTCGGTTCCCCCGCGATGCGCGAACTCGAGCGACGCGTGGTGCTGCAGGTGCTCGACCGCCGCTGGCGGGACCACCTCTACGAGATGGACTACCTCAAGGACGGCATCGGCCTGCGGGCGATGGCGCAGCGCGACCCCCTCATCGAGTACCAGCGCGAGGGGTACCAGATGTTCCAGGCGATGATGGGCCAGATCAAGGAGGAGTCCGTCGGCTTCCTCTACAACCTCGAGGTCGAGGTGCGTCGCACCGATGGCCAGGAGGCCGAGGTCGACGCCAAGGGACTCGTGGCCCCCGAGCAGCCGCGCCTGGAGTACTCCGCCCCGAGCGACTCCGGCGACGTGGAGGTGCGCAACGAGCGCGGCCAGGTGCAGCAGGCGGCCACGGCGAAGCTGCGTGAGGCGCGCGCCTCGGGCGGCGTCAGCGCGGGCGGCGTCGACACGCAGGTGCAGCAGCCCTCGCGCGGTGCCTTCGGCCAGCGCACCGAGGGTGCGGCTCCGGCTGCGGCATCCAGCCCCCAGAACCGCGCGCAGCGCCGCGCCTCCGGCAAGAAGAAGTAGCCGGCGGGGGCGGCGTCGCGACGGGGATATCCTGAACCGATGAGTCCGCTGCGCAACCTCGACCAGTCGAGCAAGCTGAAGAACGTCCTGTACGAGATCCGCGGCCAGGCGCTCGCCGAAGCCGACCGGCTCGAGGCCGACGGGCACACCATCCTCAAGCTCAACACCGGCAACCCCGCGGTGTTCGGGTTCGAAGCCCCCTTCCAGATCGTGCGCGACATGATCGAGGCCATCCCGCACTCGCACGGCTACAGCGACAGCCGCGGGATCATGTCGGCTCGGCGGGCGGTGGTGTCCCGCTATGAGGAGACGCCCGGCTTCCCCTCGTTCGACCCCGATGACGTCTATCTCGGCAACGGGGTGTCCGAGCTCATCACGATGACGATGCAGGCGCTGCTCGACGAGGGCGACGAGGTGCTGATCCCCGCGCCGGACTATCCGCTCTGGACGGCGATGACGAGCCTCGCGGACGGCACGCCGGTGCACTACCGATGCGACAGTGCCGCCGGCTGGGAGCCGGACCTCGATGACATCCGCTCCAAGGTCACCCCCCGCACCAAGGCCATCGTGGTGATCAACCCCAACAACCCCACGGGAGCGGTGTACAGCCGCGAGGTGCTGCAGGGGATCGTCGACATCGCGCGAGAGAACTCGCTCCTGCTGCTGTCGGACGAGATCTACGACCGCATCCTGTTCGACGGCGCCGAGCACATTCCGCTGGCGACCCTCGCTCCGGACCTGCTCTGCCTGACGTTCAACGGACTGTCCAAGACCTACCGCGTCGCCGGCTACCGCTCGGGCTGGATGGTCATCACCGGGCCGAAGAAGCACGCGGCCGGGTTCCTCGAAGGCATCCAGCTGCTGGCATCCACTCGGCTCTGCCCCAATGTGCCGGCGCAGCACGCCGTGCAGGCGGCCCTGTCCGGTGTGCAGTCCATCGACCTGCTGATTGCTCCGAGCGGGCGACTGCACGAGCAGCGGGATGCCGCGTGGGAGGGCCTCGAAGCCATTCCCGGCATCACGTGCCATAAGCCCGCCGGCGCGCTCTACGCCTTCCCCCGGCTGGATCCGGAGGTCTACGAGATCCACGACGACAGCAAGCTCGTCTACGACTTCCTCGTCGCCGAGCACGTGCTGCTGGTTCCCGGCACCGGCTTCAACTGGCCGACGCCCGATCACCTGCGCATCGTGACGCTGCCCGAGGCGCGCGTGCTGAGCGAGGCCGTGCAACGGCTCGGGAACTTCCTGTCCTCGTACCGGCAGTGA
>NZ_JANJFJ010000034.1:0-3931 GCF_024626565.1 Microbacterium sp. zg.Y909 | reverse complement strand
TGGCCTATGTCGCCGCGGGGCGCCTCGACGGATACTTCGAGCGCGGCCTTCACCCGTGGGACCACGCCGCCGGCGTGCTGCTGGTCGAAGAGGCCGGTGGCGTCGCCGCAGGCGTTCCGGGTTCCGCCCCCACGCGGGAGATGACCATCGTGGGAAGCGCTGAGCTCGTCGCCAGGCTTTCAGCCATCGTTTTCGCCGGCGCTGCCGGGAACAATGCGACGACTCCGTAAGCGAGTTGAGCGCGACGTGGCATTCCGCGTCCGCGCGGGGTAGTGTTTACCTGATCGTTACTTTTCTCGCCCGAACGACAACAGTGACGTCACCCCCACCCGAAGACGTCCCTCGTCCCGCGAGCGGCCGACCCGAGAGCCCCCTGATTTGACCCTCGACGCCCCGTCGGCCGTTGCCGCGCCTCTGCGCCGCTCCAGCCGTATCGTCACCACGCCTGCACCGCAGCCGCAGCGCGTGCTGACCCGCGCGGAGCTGCGCCGCCTGGCGGCTCAGCAGGTCGAAGACCACGACCCGCGTATCGACGCGGACCCGGCGACGGCCGCTGCCCCGCGCGAGCAGGTGCAGTCCGATGTCGCAGCGGCCGATGCCGCGCAGACACACGCCGCAGAGCTGGCCGTCGTCCTGGTCGCTGCGGCCGCAGTGGAGCTTCCGGCCGCACTGGCGAACAGCGCCGCGGTTCTCCCTGAGGTTCGGGATGACGCTCACGACGACGCCGGTGCCATGCCCGTGGCATCCACCGTGCCGATCGCCTGCGCCGTACCGCCGGCCGCCGTCCCCACTTCGCGACGAGCACGCCGCGCGGCCGCTGCGTCTGCGCCGGAGAAGCTCGCCTCGGATGAGTTCGAGCGTGCGGCGCGCCTGTTCTGCTTCGAAGGTGGGGCGTCCGCCCCGGCCCCTGCTGCGGCGTCGCGGCCGGCCCCACCCGAGACCATCGCCCACACCGCCGGCGACGCGGTGCGCCCGCCGCGCATGGCGCTGGCGCGTCGGCGGCTCGCCGCGGCATCCGCCTCGCTCGGCGCCATGAGCGTGGTGGGTCTGCTCGCCATCGGTCTGACGACGCCCGCCGGCGCGATGGCGTCGGTAGCCGGCAGCAAGCCCGCCGGCGCCGCCTCGACGTCGCTGACGACCGCGGCGTCGTCCTCTCAAAACCACGAGGAGATCCAGGCGTTCGTGTCGTCGGCCTCGACTGAGAGCGTCGACCTTGCGCGGGATGAGACGTACTCGACTGCCACGATGGCCGACCTCGCGGCAGGCTCCGGTGTTCGCAACTTCGACAACTCGTTTCTGAACAACCCGAACTCGCCCGTGCAGTGGCCGTTCCCAGTCGGGGTGCCGTACACGTGGGGCTTCCAGATGCGCGACGGCAGCATGCACCACGGCATCGACTTCGTTCCTGGTCAGGGCGCCGAGATCCACGCGATCGCCGACGGCACCGTGCGCGTCGCGACAGAGGCCGGTGGCCTGTACGGCGTCCATGTCGTCGTCGATCACGTCATCGATGGCGAACTCGTCTCGAGCCACTACGCACACATGGAATACGGCTCGCTGCGGGTGAAGGCGGGCGACACCCTCAAGGTCGGCGACGTGCTCGGCACCGTCGGTGATACGGGGTACTCCTTCGGCGCGCACTTGCACTTCGAGATCTGGCAGAACGGGACGACGAGGATCGACCCGTTGGAATGGATGCGCGATCACACCGCCGGGTGAGCTCGCGTTTCAGAGCAGGCCGCGGCTCTGATATCCTCTTCTAGTTGCCTGCTTGCGGGCAGCATGCCCCGATAGCTCAGTGGCAGAGCACTTCCATGGTAAGGAAGGGGTCGTCAGTTCAATCCTGACTCGGGGCTCGCAGCATCCACCGGATGCACGCGGCAGGGTAGCTCAGTTGGTGAGAGCGCACGACTCATAATCGTGAGG
This sequence comes from Microbacterium sp. zg.Y909, assembly GCF_024626565.1. Classification (NCBI taxonomy): domain Bacteria; kingdom Bacillati; phylum Actinomycetota; class Actinomycetes; order Micrococcales; family Microbacteriaceae; genus Microbacterium; species Microbacterium sp. zg.Y909. Next base: position 2,005 of record NZ_JANJFJ010000034.1, on the reverse strand, counting down.
TCGCGGGTTCGAACCCCGCTCCTGCTACAGCAAAGAAAGCCCCGGATCCCCGGGGCTTTCTTCGTAGGTTCGCGGATCACGGTCCTCTCGTCGTGGTCGCGCAGGATGCTCCTGAGACCCGGGTCACGCCGTGATCAGCACCTTCAGTGCTTTGGTCTCGGCAGCCCGGCCGAACACGTCGTACGCCTTCTCGATCTCGTCGAGGGTGAACTCGTGCGTCACGAACAGAGACGCCTCGAGTTTGTGCTGCTCGACGAGCTTGAGCAGGGTCTCGGTGGTGTTCGCGTTGACCAGCCCCGTGGTGATCGCGATGTTCGCGATCCACAGCCGGTCGATGGGCAGCTCGACCGGCTTGCCGTGCACACCGACGTTGGCCACGACGCCGGCGGGGCGCACGATGTCCAGCGCAGCGGCGAAGGTGGCGGGGATGCCGACCGCCTCGATGGCGACGTCGACGCCGAGCCCGTCGGTCATCGCCATGACCTGGTCGCGCCAGTCGGCATCCGACGACAGCACGCCGTCGGTGGCGCCGAACTGCTTCGCCTGCTCGATGCGGTTGGCGTCGAGGTCCATCGCGATGACGCGCGACGGGCCGTACAGGCCCGCCGTCGCGATGGTCGCGAGCCCCACCGGCCCCGCGCCGATGACGGCCACGACGTCGCCGGCCTTGACCTTGCCGGCCTGCACGCCGATCTCGTGCCCGGTGGGCAGGATGTCCGACAGCAGGATCGCCTCGGCGTCGGTCACGGTCTCCGGAACCTTGTAGAGCGAGTTCTCGGCGTACGGGATGCGCACGTACTCGGCCTGCGTTCCGTCGATGAGGTGCCCGAGGATCCAGCCGATGCCGGACTGCCCCTCCGGGGCCAGGCAGTGCGAGTACACCTGCTTGCGGCAGTAGGCGCAGTGGCCGCACGCGCTGATGCAGGAGATGATGACGCGGTCGCCGACGGCAAGCCCTTCGACGGCGGCCCCCACCTCGGTGACCGTTCCGATGCCCTCGTGGCCGAGGATGCGCCCCTCGGTCACCGCCGGCACGTCGCCCTTGAGGATGTGCAGGTCGGTGCCGCAGATCGTCGTCGCGTCGATCTTGACGATGGCATCCGTCGCGTTCGTGATCACCGGATCGGGCACCTCCTCCCATGCCTTCTTCCCCGCACCGTGGTAAACGAGAGCCTTCATGGCCGTCTCCTGTCGTCGTCGTCCGGCCATGCTCCTCCTCACGCCGGCCCGGCGACAGGGCCCCTTGTCGCGCCCGCGCCCCGGGGCTAGCGTCATCCGCACAGTGTGCGCCTTGCGGTTCCGGTGGTGCATCCCGAACGCTGCCCCTGACGGTGCGTTGCGGGCGGCCTGAATGCAAAGTAGGCAAATCCATGGCTGATCTCATCGTCATCGCCTTCGACTCGGAGGCCGACGCCGAAGCGGCGTACAACACGGTGCAGCAGTTGCAGGACGACATGGTCGTGCAGCTGGCGGGCCTCGCGCTGGTCAAGGTGAACAGCGAGGGCAAGACGAGCGTCGAATACCCGGGCGGGATCGCCAACATCGGGTTCGGGGCTCTCGGGGGCGCGCTGTTCGGCACGCTGATCGGCATCCTCTTCTTCGTTCCCGTCGGCGGACTCGTGTTCGGAGGGCTGGTGGGTGCCCTCTTCGCGGGGCTCGACAAGGCCGGCATGGACTCGGAGTTCCGTGGCCGGGTGCAGTCGGCGGTGTCGGCCGGAAAGTCCGCCATCGTGGTCTACGCGACGAAGCTGACGGCCGACAAGTTCGCCGCCGCGCTGGCGCCCTTCCACGGCACCGTCATGCAGACCTCGCTGTCGGAGACGGACGAGCGTGAGCTTGTGCACGACCTGAGCGGTGGCGCGCAGGCCCAGACGCCTGCCGCCGCGCCGACAACGGCCGAGTAGTGGGAGGGGTGCGCTCGGCCGCCGTCCGAGCGGGCGAGCGCACCCCTTCGCTGAGCCACAGCCTGGTGGCGTCGACCCGCGACCCGTCCCGCCCCCGCCTG
>NZ_JANJFJ010000033.1:0-19999 GCF_024626565.1 Microbacterium sp. zg.Y909 | reverse complement strand
CACCTCCGGCGTGTTGTGGTGCGGGGCCCCCTCCCCCCCCGGCGCGGCCGCCCCCCCCACCCCTTCGCTGAGCCACAGCCTGGTGGCGTCGACGAGCGACGCGTCAGGCCGCGTCGTGCAGGATCCCGCCGCCCGGGATGGCGGCGATGAGTTCGCGCGTATAGGGCTCACGTGGAGCGTCGAAGATCTGAGCCGGGGTGCCGGACTCGACGATGCGCCCCCGCTGCATGACGTGAACCTGATGCGAGACCATCCGCACGACGGCCAGATCGTGACTGATGAACAGGTAGCTCAGCCCCAGTTCCTCCTGCAGTCGCACGAGCAGGTCGAGGATCTGCGCCTGAACGATGACATCGAGTGCCGACACCGCCTCGTCGAGCACGATCAACTCCGGCTGAAGCGCCAGTGCGCGCGCGATCGCGACGCGCTGGCGTTGCCCGCCTGACAGCTCGGCCGGGTAGCGCGAGGCGAGCTCGGGCGGCAGCGCGACCTGCTCCAGCAGCTCGCCGACCCGCGCCCGACGGGTGCCGGGGTCGCCCACGCGGTGAATGCGCATCGGCTCGGAGATGCTGTCGCCGACCGTCATCTTTCCGTCGAGGGAGCCGTACGGGTTCTGGAACACCGGCTGCACGCGGCGCCGGAAGGCGAACAGGTCGCGCTTGGACATCGCTGACAGGGGCGCGCCCTCGAAGGTGATCTCTCCGTGCGTCGGCTTCTCCAACGCCAGGAGGAGTCGTGCGGTGGTGGACTTTCCCGAACCCGATTCGCCCACCACCGAGACCGTCTGCCCGCGGGGGATGTCGAAGGTGGAGCCTTCGACGGCGACGAAGTCGGGGTGCTTCCGCCCGCGCACCGGGTAGACCTTGCCTACCCCGTGGAGACGCACGATCGGGTCCGCGACCTCGGCCTTGGCTGCGACGAGGGGGGTCGCGTCGATCGCCGGCACCGCGGCCAGAAGTCGCCGGGTGTAGTCGGCCCGCGGCGCCTGCAGGATCTGGGCCGCGTCACCGGATTCCACCATGTCGCCCCGGTACATCACGACGACCCGGTCGGCCCGCTCCGCGGCCAGCTCGAGGTCGTGGGTGATGAGCAGCACAGAGGTGCCGAACTCGGCGGTGAGATCGCCCAGCCGGTCGAGGATGGTGCGCTGCACCGTCACATCGAGGGCGCTCGTGGGCTCGTCCGCGATCAGCAGCTGCGGGCGGCAGGCCAGCCCCATCGCGATCAGCACGCGCTGGCGCATTCCGCCGGACAACTGGTGCGGGTACTGGGTCGCCCGGCGCGCGGCATCCGGAATGCCCACCATGTCCAGCAGCTCGATCACGCGCAGCCACGCAGAGCGACCGGTCGCGATCTGATGGATGTGCAGCACCTCGGCGATCTGATCCCCGACCCGCTGGATGGGGTTGAGGTTGGACATCGGGTCCTGGGGAACCAGCCCGATGCCCGCACCCCGGAGTGCGGTCATGTCCTTGTCGGACGCCGTGGCCAGGTCGCGCCCGGCGAAGGTGATGGATCCCGCGGAGATGCGCCCGTTCGCGGCCAGCAGCCGGTTGATCGCTGCGGCGGTCGTGGACTTGCCCGAGCCGGATTCGCCGACGACGGCCACGGTCTCGCCGTAGCCGATCTCGAAGGAGACGTTGCGGATGGCGGAGAAGGTGCCGCCGGCGGTGACGAAGTCCACCCCGAGCCCGTTCACGGAGAGCACGGGCCCTCGACGGCTGGAGGAGGGAGCGGATGCGTCGGTGGATGCGATCATCGCGGGGTCCTTTCGGGGGCGGGGGAGGGAGAGGGAGTGGAGATGAGGCGCTGCGCGCGGCGGCGCCACGGCAGCAGGGCGATGCCGGCGAGCAGGCCGCAGACGGCGCCCAGCCCGAACAGCCACGTGAACGTGTCACGACTGGGCGCTGCGGCATCAGCCGTGGCGGCGAGGACGACCGCGCCGATCACGCCCGCGCTCGCCGAGCCGATCTGCCGCATCATGATGTTGAGGCCGTTCACTGTGCCCGTCGCGTGCACGGGGGCGGCGTCCATGAGCACGAGGGGCATGGCCGCGAAGGTGAAGGACGCGCTCCCCGAGACCAGTAGAGCGCAGACCGCGACCACGACCGGGTCGTCGAGCACCGGCAGGCGGACGAGGCTCGCGATCGCCACGGCGAATGCGCCGGCCGTGACGGTGCGGCGGGCGCCCCACCGCGTGGCGATGAACGTGGCCAGCGGGGCTGCGGCGATGGAAGCCAGGCTCGCCGGGGTCTGCACGATACCGGTCATGAGCACCGATCCTCCGAGGCCCACGCCGTCGACCGTGGGCGTCTGGACGACATAGACGGTTCCGGTGAAGCTGAGGAAGAAGGCGGCGCCGATCAGCAGCGCGCTCACGTGCGACGAGACGATCGGCCGCCGGCGGGCGAATCGCACGTCGACGAACGGAGACGCAGTGCGCAGCTCGTGGCGCACCCACCACACCGAGGCCGCGGCCGCGACCGCCCACGAGACCACGCCGCCCGCAGTCACCCCGGCGGTGCCGAGCGTGCTGAGGGGGATGAGGATGGCGAGGAGGATGCCGCTGAAGACGACCGCGCCGGCGATGTCGAACTTCTTCGCCGATCGCGACGGACGGTGCGGCACGAGCAGTGCCACCAGGGCGGCGCTCACGGCGCCCAGCGCCGCCGCGATCCAGAACACCGACTGCCACGGCAGCGTCTCGAGGAGCAGCCCTGCCAGAGGGACGCCGAGCCCAGTGCCGACGCCGAGGGTGCCGCTGACGACACCGACCGCCCAGGGCAGTGCACCGGGGGAGAGGGTCGTGCGCGCCAGCGCCAGCGCGAGCCCCACGATGCCGGCGGAGAGACCCTGCAGGACACGGCCGATCAGCATGACCGAGAGGGTGTCGGCCAGGGCGGCGACCACCGAGCCCACCGAGAGGAGGAGGAGGGAGAGCACGATCATGCGGGCGAGGCCGAACCGGTCGCCCAGCCAGCCGAACAGCGGAGCGCCGATCGCACCGGCGAGCATCGTGGAGGTCGCGATCCACTGCGCATCGGCGACGCTGATGCCGAGCCACTGGGGGAACAGGGGTAGCAGCGGGAGCACCAGGGTCTGCACCAGCGCCGCGACGACGCCGGCCAGGGCAAGCGTCGCCAGGATGATCCGGCCTCGCCAGCCGCTGAGCGGCGTCGTCACGGTCACGGTGCAGTCCTGTCTGCTTACGCCACGGCGTATTCGACGGAGGTCATCGGCTCCGAGCTCACGTCCCACGACTGCTCGATCTCGTCGAGCGTGCACGTCTGGCCGAAGCTCCAATCGATGGCGTACAGAGCGTGGTGGTTGCGCTCGGCCGTGAACTCGGCCACCGCGTCGCGCACGACGTACGTGCCGTAGTCGCGCTGTCCGGCATCGCGAGCGGTGGACTCGACGCAGATGTTCGTCGTGACCCCGCACAGCACCACGTTGCGGATGCCCATGCCGGTGAGCACGGGCTCCAGGCGCGTACCGTAGAAAGCGCTCGGGCGGGACTTGTCGATCACGATCTCGCCGGGAAGAGGGGCAAGCTCGGAGATGATCTCGATCTCCGGGTCGCCGGCGCCGAGGGACCGGCCGTCGACCCGCTCCTGCGCCCGCACGCCCCGGATCGGGCCGAAGTCGACCATCCCCTCGTGGTACACGTAGCGGGTGTAGATGACGGGGACTCCGGCGGCGCGGGCGTCGGCGATGAGTCGCTTCGTGCCCGGGATCGCGGCGCGCAGGGGCGTGACGTCGATGCCGGTGCGTCCCAGCGAGTCCTCGTTGTCGAAGAAGGCTCGCTGCATGTCGATCACCAGGACGGCGGTGTTCTCGCGGGGGATGGTGGTCATGATTCAGTCCTTTCGATGGCTGTCGGTCAGTTGAAGATGAAGAAGCCGTCGGGACGCGGGGTCCACTCCAGCCCGGCGCGGAAGCCGTAGGTGTAGGTGTCGATGAACAGCGGGGCGTAGTAGGTGTTCTCCGCGACGATCGTGGAGATCTCGCCGAGCAGTGCGGCGCGGGTGTCCGCGTCCGGCTCGGCGATCTCCGCCACGAGCAGCTCGTCGATGCGCGGGTTGCTGAAGTAGCCCTGGCCGCCCGTGCGGGTCAGCATGGACAGCGGCAGGTCGGCATCCATCACCGACGGGGCGAAGGCGAACAGATACATGCCGTCGAGCCCGCCCGAGAGCCAGTTGGTGCTGAACGACCCCGCCTCCTGACCGTCGAGCGAGACGGTGAAGCCCGCGGCCTCCAGGTAGCCGGCCACGGCCTGGGCGAGCTGATCGATCTGCGGCAGGCCGGTGGTCGGGTAGGACAAGGTGATCGGGGAGCCGTCGTAGCCGGAGCCGGCCAGGAGCTCTGCTGCGGCCTCCTGGTCGTACTGCGTGGCGGCGATGTCGTCGTTGTACCCGAAGGTGACCTTGGCGACGAGCTGCCCGGTGGGCTCGACCGCCCCGTTGAGGAGGTCGTCGCTGATGGCCTCGCGGTCGATCGCGAGATCGGCGGCGCGGCGCACGCTCTCGTCGGCGAGCGGCCCGCTTGAGCCGTTGAAGCCGAGGTAGAGCACGCGGTTGCTCTGCTGGTCGACCACCTCGACGTTGTCCGCCGCGGCGACGGTCGCCACCTGCGACGTACCCAGGAGTGCGATGTCGAGATCTCCGGACTGCAGCGAGTTGGCCCGCGTCGTCTCATCGAGCACGAATCGCAGTTCGATGCGCTCGTAGGCCGCCGCGTCGCCGAAGTAGTCGTCGTTGCGGGTCAGGATGATGGAGTCGCCCTTGTTCCAGGACTCCACCGCGTAGGGTCCGGAGCCGACCGGCGCGGCGGCGAAGCCCTTCGGGTCCGCCTCGTAGATCTTCTGCGGGAGGATCGGAACGAGCGTCGCCTGGCGATCGAAAGGCGCGTACGGGGTGTTCAGTCGGAACTCGACCTCGAGGTCGGAGGTTGCCGTGACCGAGTCGATCGTGGTCATGTAGCCGCCGAGGTTCGACTGCGGGTCGTTCATCGCCGTCTCATAGGTGAAGACGACGTCCGCCGCCGTGACGGGCGTACCGTCCTGGAACTCTGCGTCGTCGCGCAGCGTGAACGTCCACGTGGTCAGCGACTCGTCGGCCGACCACTGCGTAGCGAGGGACGGCACGACCTCGCCTTTGTCGTTGATCGTGGTGAGCTGGTTGAACACGTCGTAGAAGACGTTGAGCGCGTTGAGGTTGGTGTCGTACAGCGGATCCAGCGACGACGGTTCGCCGGTCAGCGCGACCACGATGGTGTCGTCTGCGGCGGCCGCGTCGTCGAATCCGCCCGCGCAGGCGGACAGGGGGAGCGAGCCGACGACGATGAACGCGGATGCCGCTGCCCATCGGGAGGCGGGGCGGTGAGTGTGCACGGGTGTCTCCTTGGTTGATGCGGGCGGGGTCGGTGGTCTCACCGGGCGCGGGTGCGTTCCAGTCCCTGAGAGAGGAACTGCGCGCCGGCGATGAGGAGGAAGACGGCGAGGGCGGGCACGATCGTCAGCGCTGGGTCGGACTGCAGGTGGCGCTGACCTTCGTTGATCATCAGTCCGAGGCTCGGCGTGGGCGGCTGGATGCCGAGGCCGATGAAGCTCAGCGACGATTCGATCGTGATGACCACCCCGATCTGGAATGCCGAGAGGATCATCACCTGGGGCAGCACGTTGCGAAGCAGGTGGTGGCGTACGACCCAGGTCGCCGAGGCGCCGGCGGACACAGCGGCCGTGACGAACTCGCGCTCCCGCAGGGACATCACCATGGCTCTCACCACTCGTCCGTAGGCGACCCAGTTGGTCAGCCCCAGCAGCAGGATCAGCAGCAGCGGGCTCGACCCCAGTGCCGCCACCATCACGATCAGCAGCAGCACGACCGGGATCGCCAGCTGCACATCGCCGACGCCCATGAGGAAGGCGTCGATGCGGCCGCCGCGGTAGCCGGCGATGAGGCCGACGAGCAGGCCGATCACGGCGCTGACGGCCACCGCCCCGACGGCGATCAGCAGCGACATGCGGGTGGCCAGCGCGAGCCGGCTGAGCATGTCCCGACCGAGCTGGTCGGTCCCCAGCAGGTGTGCACCATCGGAGAAGGGCGCCAGCATGCTCGCTTCCAGGTTCTGCCCGTACGGATCGATGCCGGGCAGCACCGGCACGACGACGGCCAGCGCGAGGACGATCGTGAGGAAGAGGAGCGAGACGTGCGTGGACGGAGCGCTTCGGCGTAGCGCGGCGGCGATGCTCCTGGCTCGGGCGACGGCCCCACGGGGCGTGGCGATGGCGGTCATCGGGCGATCCTCACTCTCGGGTCGAGAACGGCGTAGAGCATGTCGACGATCAGGTTGATGAGCACGAAGACGATCGCGATCACCACGACACCGGCCTGCACGACCGGGTAGTCGCGCTGCTCGACGCCCTGCACGATCAGGCGGCCGAGCCCGGGCCAGTTGAAGACCGTCTCCAGGACGACCAGGCCGCCGACGAGCACGCCGAGGTTGATTCCGGCGACGGTGATGAGCGGAAGCAGGGCGTTGGGAAGCTGGTGGCGGATCACGACCCGGACGCGGGAGGCGCCCTTGGCCAGGGCCGTCCGTACGAAGTCCTGCTCCCGGCTCTGGGCGAACTCCTGATTCAGAAGACGCAGGTAGAGGGCGACCTCGAAGGTGGCGATCGTGATGATCGGCAGAACGTAGCTGGCGTACGACGTCCGGCCCATGGCCGGGAGCACCCCGAGCCAGACGGAGAACACCAGGATCATCAGGATGCCGAAGAGGTACGGCGGGATGGCCTGGCGCGTCGTGGCGATCCAAAGCATCGCGTTGCGGACCCGCTGACTGCGGGACAACTCGCCCGTCACGGCGATCGCGATCGCCAGGGCGAGGCCGATCGTGAACGAGATCACCGCCAGCTCGAGGGTGGCGGGAAGGCGATCGATGACGAGGCTGACCGCCGGCACGCCCTGCCGGATCGAGTCGCCCAGGTCTCCTCGCGCCGCCGCCGCGAGGAACGTGGCGTACTGCTCCCACAGGGGCCGGTCCAGGCCCAGCGTCGCACGCATCGCGTCGACGTCGTCCTGGGTTGCCTCCTGGGGGAGCATGAGGCGCACCGGGTCGCCGGCCAGCCGAGCCAGCACGAAGGCGAGAGTCAGCACCGCGAACACCGTCAGAACGGTGCGCACGATGCGCGAGGTGATGAATCTGGTCACATCCAAGCCGATCTGTAAATGTCCAATGTTTATGGAAGCGACGATAGGGACGCCCTGTGCACGGCAGATATCCGCTATGTAACGACTAGGTTTCCTGCCATTCGAGCGCGATCCAGCGGATACTGGAGGGCTCTAGCTCGGCAGTTGGAAAGCTCGGACTTTTGGCCCTACGCTGGAGCAGTTCACGCGTCGAGGGGGAAGTGGCACATGGAGACACCGGGCGAGGCGGCAGCAGGGCTGGCCGTGCAGCGCATCGAGCCCGCCTACCGGCAGGTGGCGACGCAGCTGCGGCGCATGATCGTCGACGGCACGCTCGCCCCCGGCGCGCAGCTTCCCACCGAGGACAAGCTGGGCGCGCAGTTCGGGGTCAGCCGCAACACGATCCGCGAGGCTCTGCGCATGCTGTCCTCGCAGAATCTCGTCCGCACGCGCCGCGGCGTCAGCGGCGGAACGTTCGTCGCGGAGCCCAACACGGACGCCCTGCAGGAGAACATCGTCACGAGCCTGCAGCTGCTGAGCGGGTACAACGCCATCGACGACGACGAGCTGTTCCAGACCCGGCTGATCCTCGAGGTGCCCTCGGCGCGCAGCGCGGCATTGCGTCGCACCGACGACGATCTCGCCCGGCTGCGACGTGCCGCCGTGCGCGTGGAGCACGGCCGCACCGTGCTCGACCGCACCGTGTCGAGCCAGGACTTCCACCAGGCGGTGATGGATGCCGCGGGCAATCGGCTGGTGTCGCTGCTCGCACCGCCTGTGTGGGACGTCTTCCAGCGCAACTCGCTCGCCTCGGGCCGCTCGACGAAGCGGTGGGCCGAGATCGACCAGGAGCACGTCGAGATCCTCGACCACATCGAGGCGCGCCGCGCCGACGAGGCTGCTGATGCGATGCGCCGTCACCTGGAGCAGCTTCAGAGCACAGACTGACGGGGTGGATCTCGCGCGGAGGACTCCGACCGCGCGCCGCAACCCCCGCGCACACCCTTGCCGAAGGTTCTAGGGTGGGCGGATGCCGGTGAAGACTCTGTGGCTCGTACGACACGGCGAGAGCGTGGGAAACGTCGCGGCGACGCGCGCTGAGCGCGAGGGCCTCGAGCGCATACCGATCGAGATCCGCGACTCCGACGTGCCGCTGTCGCCGACCGGTGAGCAGCAGGCGGAGGCGCTGGGCGAATGGCTCGCGGAGCACCGTGCTGAGGTCGAGGGATTCTGGGTCTCGCCCTATCTGCGTGCCCGCCAGACCCTGGCGATCGCGCTGGACGGCGACCCTGTCCCGGTCGCCGTCGACGAGAGACTGCGGGATCGGGAGCTCGGCATCCTGGACCTGCTCACCACGAGCGGGGTGGCCAGGCTGCATCCGGAAGAGGCGGCGCGACGGCGCCACCTCGGCAAGTTCTACCACCGGCCCCCCGGCGGCGAATCGTGGGCCGATGTCGCCCTTCGGCTGAGGTCCTTCCTCGGGGACCTGCTGGTGGCGCCGCAGGAGTCCGCGCTGATCGTCGCGCACGATGCGGTCGTCACCCTCATCGCGTCACTGCTGCGCCGTCTGCAGGAGCAGGAGATCCTCGCGTTCGCATCCGGCAACCCCGTGCTGAACGCCTCGGTCACCCGGCTGGAATTCGCCGATGACGACTGGCAGATGCCGCTCTTCTCCGACGTCAGCCACCTGCGTGAAGAAGGCGCGGCGGTCACTGTGCACCCCGGAACTCCCGACGTCGGCGACCCGGCCTCGGCAACCGCTGAAGGGACCCAGCGACCATGACCGAGGCGGCGCGCACCCCCGAACAGGTCACCCGCGAGCTGCTGTCGACGTGGGGTCTTCCCGACCCGGGCGGCGACAAGAAGTCGCGCGGCGACGTCATCGTGGTCGGCGGCTCGCGGCGCACGCCCGGGGGCGTGATGCTGGCGGGCGAAGCCGCGCTGAGGGTCGGCGCCGGCAGGCTGAGCGTCTTCGTCCCCGGTTCCATCGACGCCCAGGTCGGCACCGTGCTGCCCGAGGCCGGCATCTACGCCCTGCCCGACGAAGCATCCTCCCCCTTCGACGCTTCTGCGAGCGAGAAGATCGCCGCGGCGGATGCCGTGCTCGTCGGGCCGGGCTTCGATGACGCCGACGAGACGAGGGACACTCTCCTGGCCGTCGGTGACGCCGGCCCGGCGCGCCTCGTGCTGGACGCCTACGCGCTGGGGATCCTGCCCGACGTCGATCGCGCGCGGCTGCCGGAAGAGCTGGTGCTGACTCCCAACCGCGAGGAGCTGGCGATTCTGCTCGGCGTGGATGCCGACGACCTCAGCGACGACCTGCCCGCTGCGGTGGGCGAGGTCGCCCGCCGCTACGACGCCGTCGTGACGTGTTACGACGTCGTCGCCGCGCCGGACGGCGCCTCGTGGCGGATCGACGGCGGGGGACCCGGCCTGGCAACCTCGGGCAGCGGTGACGTGCTGGCCGGGGCGGTCACCGGCTTCGTCGCGCGCGGGACGGGATCGGCGCGGGCAGCGATCTGGGGATCGGCCACCCACGCGCGCGCCGGTGATCGGCTGACCGAGCGCCTGGGGCTCGGGTTCCTCGCCCGCGAACTGGCCGCTGAGCTGCCGTTCGGGCTCCGTGATCTGAGCTAGCGCGCCGCAGCGGTCCCGATCGAGGGGCGGGCCTTCACCCCCGGCGCGGTGTCCTTGCTGTCCGTAGCAGACTCGGCGGCCCGGGCGCAACGGTAACCGCACGGCGGCGCGACGCTGCACTATCGGCTGTGGGGGGTGGGAGAACTCGCCCGCTGCCCACGCGCCGCCTGCGCAGATCTTCCCTCACAATCAATGCACCGCTTGATCGAGAAAGGACTCGCATCATGAGCATCCCGACACGGAGCCGCACTCGTGCGGTCGGCGCCGCCGCCGCCATCACGACCGCCGCGCTCATCCTCACCGGCTGCGGCCGGCCGGATGCCGGAGGCTCGGAGGAAGGCGATGCCTCTTCGGTGAGCGACGGACCTGCCACGGGCACGATCGAGCTGTGGGCGGCGGGGGCCGAGGCGGAAGAGCTGCCGACGCTGTTCGACGACTTCATCGCCGAGAACCCCGACGTGAAGATCGACATGACGCCGATTCCCGAGGAGGAATTCGTCACCAAGATGACCGCGGCGATCGCCGCGGGAACGGTGCCCGACCTCGTTTACGTCTTCGCCGAGCACCAGCCGGCGCTCTTCGCCACCGAGGCCTTCGCGCCGGTGCCCGACGGTCTGGTGGACGAGGAGGACTTCTTCGAATCGGTGTGGAAGACCGGCGAGGTGGACGGCGTGTCCTATGGGGTGCCCTGGTTCACCTACGCTCGCGTCTTCCAGTATCGCGCCGACCTCGCCGAGGCGGCGGGGGTCGAGGCCCCGCAGGACTGGGACGACCTGCGCGAGTTCGCCCAGACGCTCAAGGACGGCGGCGTCGCCTACCCGCTGGCCTTCTACGTCGTTCCGTTCGACGAATACACCGCCGCCCAGTTCGACACGTTCGCGCACCAGAATGGCGGCGGCATCATCAGCGACGACAACTCCGAGTGGACCATCAACTCTCCGGAGAACGTCGAGGCGCTGGAGTTCTACGGCTCGCTCTTCGCCGACGGCTTTGTCTCACCCGACGGCCCGACGTCCGTCGACTCGGTGGCCTACCTCACGCAGGACCGCATCGCCGGTGTGCTCAACGGTCCCTGGCTGCGGGGCTGGATCAAGGATGCCAACGGCGAGGCGTGGCTGGACGAGCACATGGCAGCGCTCGTTCCGCCGGCCGGGCCGGACGGGGACCGCGCCGCGTCGATCGGCGGCGGCAACTGGGCCGTGCTCGAAGATGCGGACAACGCCGACGCCGCGTGGAAGTTCGTCCAGTACGCGTCGGCGCCAGCGACCCAGCTCGCCTGGTTCGAGGCGATGGGCAACCTGCCCACCGTGCAAGTGGCGTGGGACGATCCCGCCATCGCCGACGACGAGGCACTCGACCAGGTGCGTGAGGCGATGGAATACGGGGTGTCCATTCCGGCGGTGCCCACGTGGAATCAGGTCGGCAAGGTGCTGGGGGAGCAGATCGAGCGCGTCGCCCGCGGCACCGCCACGGCTCAGGAAGCGCTGGATGCCGCGCAGGCAGAGGCAGAGTCCATCGGCGTCGGCCAGTAGTCATGTCGGCAGCGGTCACACCGAGCCGGGAGGGCGAGGCCACCGCCCCGCCCTCCCGGTGGCGGCCGTCGGGGCGGCAGGCGGCGCCGCGCAGACGTGGATCGCTGCAGCGCTCACAGGCACGCGCAGCCTGGCTGTTCCTGCTGCCGTTCTTGGTGATCACCGCGGCGTTCACCGCGATCCCGGTGCTCGCTGCCATGGGTATGAGCCTCACCGACATCACCTCCCGCGACATCCGCACGCCGTTCGCCGTCGACTTCGTGGGGCTGGAGAACTTCATCCGGGTGCTGGGTGATGCCGGATTCCAGCGCTCCATGCTCAACACGGCTCTCTTCGTGGCCGTCTGTGTGCCCCTCACCGTCGCGGTCGGGCTGGTGCTCGCGCTGCTCCTCGACAAGGGGATCCGTCGCCTGCGCACCCTCTTCCGCGCCGCCGCCTATCTGCCGGTGATCACCAACATCGTTGCGGCGGCCGTCATCTGGCAGTACGCCTTCGCTCCGCTCGGCCCGGTGAACGCGGCGCTCGAGGGTGTCGGGGTCGTCGGAACCAACTGGCTGGGCGACCCGGTCTCGGCGGTGACCACCGTGGTGATGCTCGGCGTCTGGCGCAACGTCGGCACCTGCATGGTGCTCTTCCTGGCGGGCTTGCAGGCCATCCCGCAGCAGGTCTACGAAGCGGCATCCGTCGACGGGGCGTCGCCGACCCGACGCTTCTGGGCCATCACCCTCCCGCTCCTGCGCCCCGCGACGCTGCTGGTGACCGTCCTCATGACGGTGTCGTTCCTCAGCATCTTCGAGGAGCCCTACCTGCTCACCGCCGGCGGCCCGCTCGGTGCCACCCGCTCGATCGCCCTCTGGATCTACGAGCAGTTCGGGTTCGGGAACACCGCGATCTCGATGGCCGGATCGTTCCTTCTGATCGTCTTCGTCTCGATCGTCGCCGTCGTGCAATTCCGTCTGCTGAGGCCGAAGCATTGAACAAGACATCACGCCTCGCATCGGCCACGCTGTACGCGGCCGTCATCGCCATCGTCGGACTGCTGCTGCTGCCGTTCGTCTGGGTGTTCTTCGGGTCGTTCAAGACGCAGGCCGAGTTCATGTCCGATCCGGGGGCGTGGTTCCCACGCAGCTTCCAGATCCAGAACTACATCGACCTCTTCGCCGAGAACGGCTTCGGCCTGTACTTCGTCAACAGCGCGATCGTGTCGATCGTCGCGGTCTCGGCCAATGTGCTGTTCAGCTCGATGGCGGGCTACGCGTTGGCGAAGCTCGAATTCCGCGGGAAGAACCTCGTCTTCTCGGCGGTCATCTTCGCCTGGATCGTCCCTTATGTGGCCATTTTCGTGCCGCAGTTCCTCGTGGTCGTGCAGCTCGGTCTCGTGAACACGCTCGCCGGAATCATCGCCCCGCTCCTGGTGACGCCGCTGTCGGTGTTCATCATGCGACAGTTCGCCTATTCGCTGCCGACCGAGCTGCTCGAAGCGGCCCGCGTCGACGGTGCGGGAGAGGCGCGGCTGTTCTTCGGGATCTTCCTGCCCCTATCTGGCCCGCCGGTGGCCACGATCGCGATCCTGTCGTTCCTCGGTTCGTGGAACTCGTTCCTGTGGCCGCTCATCGTGGCGCAGAGCGAGGGCACCTTCACGCTTCCGGTCGCGCTGGCCGTGGCCTCCCAGGCGTCCAACACCACGGAGTTCGGCATTCTGCTCGCGGGAGCGGTGGTCGTGCTCCTGCCCGTGCTCATCCTGTTCCTGTTCCTGCAGAAGTACTTCATCCAGGGGGTGGCCACGGCCGGCATCAAGTGAAGCCGCGCGGCGGACCGCGGTCGGCCCGCCCGGGGTGCGAGACGAGGGGTCGGTCAGGTCAGTGAAGCGGACGACTCCTGGCCGTCGGCGACCACATCCAGCGCCTCGGTGTCGAAGTGCTCGGAGATCAGCAGGATGCCCCCTGACGAGTTGGCGCTGCTGGCCAGCTCTTCGACCCACGTGCGGCTCAGCTGCGCCGGCTCCGGGTCATCGAAGACGAATCGCAACGGAATCGAGGGGTGGATCCAGACGGTGCTGCGCCCGCGGGGCTGATCGTCGGGGTGCCGCCACGAGACCGTGAAGCTCTCGCCGCGGCGGAGCTTGGTCGCGATGACGACCTTGAGGTGGGCCAGAGCCCGATCCTCGATGTGCACGGGCGTCGATTCGCCACCGTAATAAAGCGTACCCAAAACGCCACTTCCTCAGTTCCGGCCAGTACTGGCATTCGACCCGACCAGCGGGGAGCTGTTCCAGCTTACCCTTACGGCGCGCCGGGGCCATGCGCAACCACTCGCTCGCATCCGCGTGTCCGGCTTACGGTGCCTGCATGGTGTTCCTCCTGATGGGCGGTCCGAGAGACGGGCAGCTCGTCGACGACCTCCCCCGTGGGTACGCCGTCAGGTCGTCCGGATCACGGGGTCCGGCCATGACGCTCTTCGACGACCTCGTCGTGGAGGAAGCCGTCTGGCAGGGACCGTGGGGGCTGTGACCGCGATTTTCACGCGCCTGTCTGCTCCGGCCGTGCCAGGGTTGGATTCATGACTGTTCCCACCCTCTCCCTCAATGACGGCCACACCATCCCGCAGCTGGGCTTCGGCGTGTTCAAGGTCGACCCCGCCGAGACGGAGCGCATCGTCAGCGATGCGCTCGAGATCGGCTACCGGCACATCGATACGGCCGCTGTCTACGGGAACGAAGAGGGCGTCGGCCGCGCGATCGCCGCCTCCGGCATCCCGCGAGACGAGCTGTTCGTCACCACGAAGCTGTGGAACGCGGACCAGGGGACGCAGTCGGCGTTCGACGCGATGGATCTCAGCCTGCAGAAGCTCGGTCTGGACTTCGTCGACCTGTACCTGATTCACTGGCCGCGCCCCGACCTGGATCGGTACGCGGAGTCCTGGCGTGCCCTCGAACAGCTGCGCGAGCGGGGACTGACCCGCTCCATCGGCGTCTCCAACTTCCACCGGTCGCACATCGAGCGCATCATCGCGGAATCCGACACCGTGCCGGCGGTCGATCAGATCGAGCTGCATCCCGCCTTCGCTCAGCGGGAGCTGCGCGCCTTCATCGAGCCGCTCGGGATCCGCACCGAGGCGTGGGGGCCGCTCGGGCAGGGCAAGTACGACCTCTTCGGCGAGCAGCCGATCGTGGATGCCGCGGCCGCTCACGGAGCGACCCCCGCCCAGGTGGTGCTGCGCTGGCACCTGCAGCAGGGGATCATCGTGTTCCCCAAATCCAACTCGCGTGAGCGCATGGCGGAGAACTTCGACGTGTTCGGCTTCGAGCTGTCCGCGTCCGAGATGGCTGCGATCGACGACCTCGACCGCGGGCAGCGGGTCGGATCCGACCCCGACCTGCCGCAGAACTGAGCGCCGTGACGGCTCTGCGGTGCCGGATAGGCTGACGGGCGCGGCATCGGTCGCCCCAAGAGCGAGGGGAACGTCATGAGCACCACGCCTCCCGGCTGGTACGACGATGGCAGCGGGACGCTGCGGTGGTGGGACGGCGTGGCGTGGACGCAGCACGTGCAGCCAGCGTCGCAGGCGACTGCTCCGGCGGCCGAGGCAAGCGTCTCGGAGCCGCCTGCTGTTCCTTCGGCCGCTGAGGCGCTGGCCGGCCTCGACCCCGCCGCGGCGGCGGCCGCGGGCATCGCGCCCGCCGGCACCACGCCGACCACCCCCGGCTACCCCGGCGGCGGCGCAACGGACGCAGCCGTCGGCGGGTACCCCGGCGGATTCCCCGCGGGCCCGGCGTCCGGCGCCGGCGGCGCCCCTGCCGGCTATCCCGGGCACGCGCCGGCTGTCGAGCCGCCCCGGAGATCGCGGCTGTGGATCGTCTTCGTCGTGGTGGGAGTCGTCGTCATCGGCCTCATCGTGCTCGCCGCGGTCTTCATCCCGCGGGTGATCGGTGCGCTCACCGCCGGCGGCGCGAGCAGCGGCGGCGACGCGGAGCGCGTGGCGGTCGAGGTCGTGGAGGCGTACGACGAAGCGTGGAGCGACGCGGACTGCGAGCTGTACTTCCGCACCACGACCGAATCCTTCCGCGAGGCGCTCGAGCTTCCCGACTGCGCCGCGTTCGAGGCCGAGGCCGAGCGGTTCGGCGCCGCGACCGATGAGTACGAGATCCAGGTGGACTCGGTCGAACAGGCGGGCGGGGTCATCACCGTGTACACGACGGAGAGCTTCCTCACCCTGACCGATGAGACCGGCGAGCCCCTGGCGGATCCGGAACCTGTGGCATCGCCCTACGAGTACACCCTGGTGAGGGTGGACGGTGGCTGGGCCATCGACGACGTGTATTGACGATGACCGATTCCGCAGCGCCCGCTCGGCGCACCCCCCGCTTCATCCTCAGCTGCCTCGGCGTCGGCCTCGCGGCCGGGCTGCTCTCGGGCCTCTTCGGCGTGGGCGGCGGCACGGTCATCGTGCCGCTGCTGGTGCTGCTGCTGCACTTCGACCAGCGACTCGCGGCCGGCACGTCGCTGGCCGCAATCGTTCCGACGGCGACGGTGGGGGTCATCTCCTACGCGGTGAACGGCTCGGTGGCCTGGGTCCCGGCGTTGATCCTGGCGGCTGCCGCCGTCATCGGCGCACAGCTGGGTTCGTGGCTGCTGGCCCGTGTGAACCAGAACGCCCTCCGCTGGGGTTTCGTGGGGTTCCTCGTCGTCGTCATCGTGTCGTTGTTCATCGTGGTGCCCTCCCGCGATGCCGAGCTGGTGCTGACCTGGGCGTCCGGCCTCGGACTCGTGGCGCTCGGCTTCATCACCGGCATCCTGGCCGGCCTTCTGGGTGTCGGCGGGGGAGTCGTGGTCGTCCCGGCGCTCATGCTGCTCTTCGGCACCAGCGACCTGATCGCCAAGGGCACGTCGCTGCTGATGATGATCCCGACCGCGCTGTCGGGAACGATCGGCAACGTCCGCCGAGGCAACGTCGACCTCGTCGCCGCGTCGCTGGTGGGGGTCGCTGCCTGCACGACGACGGCCCTCGGAGCATGGGTCGCGACCCTGCTGGATCCCTTCACCGCGAATATCCTCTTCGCCGTCTTCCTCGCCTTCATCGCCGTTCAGATGGCGCTGCGGGCGCTTCGTTCACGGCGGTCGTAGCCCGCTGACGGGCGGCGCGGCTGTGGGAGGATGGAACGCGTGTCCGTGAATCCCGAGCTCGTCGGCCGAGTCCTCCCGCCGACCCCGCCGTACCTCGTGGGACGGGAGAAGGTGCGCGAATTCGCGCGTGCCGTCTTCGCCACCGACCCGCAGCACACCGACCCGACCGCAGCTGCGGCCCTGGGATACGCCGACGTCGTGGCGCCGCCCACGTTCGCCATGGTGGTGCAGGACGTCGCGCTGCAGCAGCTGCTCTCCGAGCCCGATTCGGGTATCGCCCTGGAGCGCACGATCCACGCCGAGCAGCGGTTCCGCTACTCCAGGCCCATCGTGGCCGGCGACGAGATCACGGCGACGCTGAGGGTGACCACGGTGCGCCCGTTCGGCAAGGGTGCGATGGTCACGAGCGAGACCGAGATGACCGATGCCGCCGGCGACCACGTCGTGACGGCCGTGTCGGTGCTGCTGGTGGGAGGAGAGGACGCATGAGCGAGCTCACCGTAGGAGACGTGGTCGCGCAGCGCACCGTGCACCTCACCCGCGAGTCGCTGGTGCGCTACGCCGGCGCGTCGGGGGACTACAACCCCATCCACTACCGCGACGACGTGGCCACCCGTGTCGGGCTGCCCGGCGTGCTGGCCCACGGCATGCTGACGATGGGCCTGGCCGTCGAGACCATCGTGCCGTGGCTCGGTGACTCCGGTCGCATCCTCGAGTACGGCGTGCGCTTCACGCGCCCTGTCGTCGTCGACGCCGAGGCGGGCGCCGACGTCGAGGTCGTCGCCACCGTGGGCGCGCTCGACGAGCAGACCCTTCGCATCGACCTCACCGTCTCCAGCGCGGCGACGACCGTGCTCGGCAAGGCCCAGGTGCGGGTGCGTCGCTGACATGCCGGAGATCACTCCCGCTCCTTCGCTGGCGCAGCTGACCACGCTGCGCGTCGGCGGCACCCCGCAGCGCGTCGTCGAAGCGCAGACGCGCGACGAGCTGGTCGACACGGTGCGACAGATCTGGGCCGAAGGCGAGCCGTGGTTGGTCGTCGGCGGCGGGTCGAACCTGCTGGTGTCCGACCAGCCGTTCGAGGGCACCGTCGTGCTGATCCGCAGCCGCGGCATCGAGCGTCTCCCGTCGCCCCGCGACGGGTTCGTGCGCCTGCGGGTGCAGGCCGGTCACGACTGGGATGAGCTCGTGGCGTACACGGTTGCGGAGGGACTCGCCGGGATCGAGGCGATGTCCGGCATCCCGGGCACCACGGGCGCCGCGCCCATCCAGAACGTCGGCGCCTACGGTCAGGAGATCGTGCAGACGCTCGTCGAGATCGAGCTGCTCGACGAGGCTACCGGCGAGGTCGAGACCGTCCCGGCCGCCGAGCTGGGCCTCGGCTTTCGCACGTCGGTCCTGAAGGACCACTACGGCGTGGGTGCCCGGCGGCGCGGGGTCATCGTGTCCGTGACGCTGGAGCTGGCCGATGTCGGGCACGGCGAGTTCCCGGTGCGGGGAGCGCAGCTGCGGCAGGCGCTGCGGCTCGAGCCGGATGCCACGGTCACCCTGGACTGGGTGCGCGAGACCGTGCTGGCGACGCGCCGGGCGAAGGGGATGGTGCTCGACGACGCCGACCCCGACACCTACAGCGCGGGTTCGTTCTTCCAGAACGCGGTCGTCTCGGCCGGTTTTGCCCGCACGCTTCCCCCGGAATGCCCCCGCTGGCCGATGACCCCCGACATCTCGCCGGTGACCGTCATCCCGCTCTCGCAGTTCGACGGCAGCGTGCCGTCGCCGGTAGCGCAGGAATCGGAAGTCAAGGTGAGCGCGGCATGGCTCATCGAGCACGCGGGGCTGCGCAAGGGCTTCAGGCTGCCGCGCTCGCGCGCCGGACTGTCGACCAAGCACGCCCTGGCCCTCACCAACCGAGGCTCGGCCACGGCCGCCGAACTCGCCGAACTCGCCCGGTTCATCCAGCAGCGGGTTCAGGCCGATTTCGGTCTCATCCTGCAGCCGGAACCGGTGCTGGTGGGCGTCGAGCTCTAAAACCCTCGGCCGGGCGCGGTTCGGCCGGCATGCCGGCCGCCTGGCGTCAGGCGAAGAGGTCCTGCAGTCGTCGCACGCCCTCGAGCAGCTGATCGTCGCCGAGCGCGTAAGACAGGCGCAGGTAACCGGAGGGACCGAACGCCTCACCCGGGACCACGGCCACCTCGGCCTGATCGAGGATGAGGTCGGCCAGCTCCAGCGAGGTGGTGGGCGTGACGCCGCCCCACGTGCGGCCGAGAAGCCCGCTGACGTCCGGATACACGTAGAACGCGCCGAGCGGCGTCGGCACGGTGACGCCGTCGATCTTCGACAGCTGCTCGACGATCAGCCGCCGGCGGCGGTCGAACGCCAGGCGCATCTGCTCGACGTCCTCCTGCGGGCCGGTCAGCGCGGCGAGGGCCGCGCGCTGGGCGATGTTGTTGACGTTGGAGGTGAGGTGGGACTGCAGGTTGCCTGCGATCTTGATGGCATCGGCGGGCCCGACCATCCAGCCCACGCGCCAGCCGGTCATCGCGTAGGTCTTCGCGACCCCGTTGACCAGCAGGGTCTGTCCCGCCAGCTCCGGCACAGCCTCGACGATCGAGACGGCGCGGACCCCCTCGTAGACGAGGTTCTGGTAGATCTCGTCGGTGATCACCCAGATGCCGTGCTCGAGCGCCCACTCGCCGATCGCCTTGGTCTCCTCGGCGGTGTAGACCGAGCCCGTCGGGTTGGACGGCGAGACGAACACGAGCGCCGTCGTCTTGTCGGTGCGGGCGGCCTCGAGCTGCTCGACGGTCACCTTGTAGTCCTGGTCGGCGCCGGCGAACACCTCGACGGGCACGCCGTCGGCGAGGGCGATCGCCTCGGGGTAGGTGGTCCAGTACGGTGCCGGCAGCAGCACCTCGTCGCCAGGGTTCACCACCGTCTGGAACGCCTGGTAGACGGCGTGCTTTCCGCCGTTGGTCACGATGACCTGCGAGGGCGATACCTCGAGCCCGGAGTCGCGCAGGGTCTTCGCGACGATCGCGTCGCGCAGCACGGGTAGCCCGACCGCGGGTGTGTAACGGTAGTTCGCGGGGTCCTTCAGCGCCTCAGCGGCCGCATCCACGATGAACTGCGGGGTGGCGAAGTCGGGCTCGCCGGCGGCGTACGAGATGACGGGGCGGCCGGCAGCCTGCAGCGATTTCGCCTTGGCATCCACCTTCAGCGTCGCGGACTCGGCGATGGCGGACAGCTTGCGGGACAGGGGAGCGCGTTCGGTCACATGACGAGCGTAGCCCGCGGCGGTCTCGGGCTCACCCCGGACCGCGGCCGGCGGCGCCATTCGCGGGGCATGCGACCTTCTCACCTGGGGAGCAGCCCTTTGCGGCTGGGTAATCCGGCCGCGAACCCCCAAGCTGGTCATATGGACAGTGATGCCGTTCGGGTGCGCAACCTGCGAAAGACGTACGGCGGCAACGCCGTCGTCGACGACGTGAGCTTCGACATCGCCCGCGGCGAGACCTTC
>NZ_JANJFJ010000285.1:0-5635 GCF_024626565.1 Microbacterium sp. zg.Y909 | reverse complement strand
CGATCACCGCGTCGTCCTGGCCGTCCTCGGCGAGGCCGGCATCCTCACCCCACACAAGGAGACCGCATCATGACCACCGCCACCTTCCCCGACGGCACGATCCTCGGCTACCCGCGCATCGGGCGGCACCGCGAACTCAAGACCGCCGTCGAAGCGCACTGGGCCGGATCCCTCGACGAAGCGGGTCTGGAGCGCGCCGCCGCCGACCTGCGCCGTGGCACGCGCGAGCGGCTCGTCGAACTCGGGCTCGCGCGGGAGGACTCGTCCGTCCCGGAGAGCTTCTCGTTCTACGACCAGGTGCTCGACGCCGCGGTCGCCGTCGGTGCTCTGCCCGCACGCTTCGCCGACCTGCGTGACGGTGACGGCACCATTCCGCTGTCGGCATACTTCGTCGCCGCGCGCGGTGACGGCGACCGGGCGCCGCTCGAGATGACGAAGTGGTTCGACACGAACTACCACTACCTCGTGCCCGAGATCGGTCCTGAGACCGCGTTCGCGCTGTCGACGGACCGCTTCGCCCGCCAGGTCGCCGAGGCGAAGGCCGACGGCGTGACCGTTCGCCCGGTCGTCGTAGGGCCCGTCACCCTCCTCGCGCTGGCCAAGGCGACGGATGCCGCGCCCGAGGGCTTCGACCCGCTCAGCCGCCTCGAGGACCTGCTGCCGGTGTACCGGGATCTCCTCGCGACCCTGCGTGCAGCCGGAGCGGAGTGGGTGCAGCTCGACGAACCCGCACTCGTGAGCGAGAGCCTGCCGGCGGCGCCGGAGCGCCTGGCCGAGGCGGCTGCGCGCGCCTACGCCGTGCTGGGTTCGGCAGCTGACCGTCCCGCCATCCTGGTCGCCGCCGGCTACGCGCAGCTCTCCCCTTCGGCGTGGGCGGGTCTGGCCGCCGCTCCCATCGAGGCCATCGCAGTCGACCTGCACCGCGGCTCCGTGCTGCCCGTCGTCGACGGGCTGGGGGACAAGATCCTCGTGGGCGGCGTCATCGACGGCCGGAACGTCTGGCGCGGCGATCTGGATGCCGCGTGGGAGCGTCTCGCTGCGCTGCGCAGCCTCGGTGCCGCAGGAGTGGCCGCAGCCACTTCCACCTCGCTCCAGCACGTGCCGCACGACGTCTCGGACGAGCCCGATCTCGATCCACGCCTGGCGTCGTGGCTGGCCTTCGCCGATCAGAAGGTCGGTCAAGTGGTGACCCTCGCGCGCGGCCTCTCGCGGGGCAGGGCGGCGATCGAGGACGAGCTCCACGCCGCTTCACGCGCGCTGGACGACCGGCGTGCGGCGCCGGGGGTGCGCGACGGCTCTGTCCGCGCCCGCGCCGCGGGGCTCGCGCCGGGCGACTACCGTCGCGCGGCGGCCGGCGACCGCGAAGAGGCACAGCGCGCGGCGCTGGGACTGCCCGTGCTTCCGACCACGACCATCGGCTCGTTCCCGCAGACCCCCGAGATCCGCCGCGCCCGCGCCGCGCACGCTGCGGGGCGCCTGGATGGCGAACAGTACCGGGAGTTCCTCCGCGAGGAGATCCGGCAGGTGATCGCACTGCAGGAGCAGCTCGAGCTCGACGTGCTCGTGCACGGCGAGGCGGAGCGCAATGACATGGTGCAGTACTTCGCCGAGAACCTCGACGGGTTCGCCGTGACGCGCAACGGATGGGTGCAGTCGTACGGCTCACGCGCGACCCGGCCGTCGATCCTCTGGGGCGACGTCGCGCGTCCGGCCCCGATCACCGTCGCCTGGTCGGCCTACGCACAGAGTCTCACCGCGAAGCACGTCAAGGGCATGCTCACGGGCCCGGTGACGATCCTCGCGTGGTCGTTCGTGCGCGACGACCAGCCGCTCGCCGAGACCGCAGACCAGGTCGCGCTCGCGCTGCGCGACGAGATCGCCGACCTCGAGGCCGCGGGCCTGCGCATCGTGCAGGTCGACGAGCCCGCGCTGCGGGAGCTGCTGCCGCTGAAAGCGGCCGATCAGCCGGCGTACCTCGACTGGTCCGTCGCGTCGTTCCGGCTCGCCACCGCCGGCGCCGCTGCGACCACCCAGGTGCATACGCACCTCTGCTACTCGGAGTTCGCGGTCGTCATCGAGGCGATCGCGGCGCTCGATGCCGATGTCACCTCGATCGAGGCCGCACGCAGCCGCGGCGAGGTCATCGCCGACATCCGCCGCTCCGGCTTCGCCCGCGGCGTCGGGCCTGGCGTCTACGACATCCACTCTCCGCGCGTGCCGTCGACGGACGAGATCGCGGCGCTGCTTCGACGAGCGGTCGACGAGCTGCCCGTGGGACAGGTGTGGGTCAATCCGGATTGCGGGCTCAAGACGCGCGGCTACGAGGAGACGGTGCAGTCGCTGCGGAATCTGGTCGCGGCAACGCGCAGTGTGCGCGATCAGGTGGCCGCGCGCGTGTGACGCGAGCGGCGGTGCCCGCCGACGGGCGTCGACCGCCCGCCGGTGGGGCGACGCAGGAGGGGATGCCGCGGTCGTCGCGGCATCCCCTCCCTGTCGTTCTGCGTCAGATCGCCCGCAGGACCGCCACGATCTTGCCCAGCACGACGGCTTCGTCGCCCAGGATCGGTTCGAAGGCGCTGTTGCGCGGCAGCAGCCACGTGTGACCGTCGCGCTGACGGAATGTCTTCACGGTCGCCTCGCCGTCGAGCATCGCCGCGACGATGTCGCCGTTCTCAGCGGTCGCCTGGGAGCGGACGACCACCCAGTCGCCGTCGCAGATGGCGGCGTCGATCATCGACTCGCCGCTCACCTTGAGCATGAACAGGTCGCCCTTGCCGACCAGCTGACGCGGCAGCGGGAAGATCTCCTCGACCTGCTGGTCTGCGGTGATGGGGACCCCCGCGGCGATGCGTCCGACCAGCGGCACCAGGGCGGCGTCGCCCACCGACGGTGCCGCGTCGGCCGGGTTCTCGCCGGCGGAGCCGGGCAGGTCGATCAGCACCTCCATGGCGCGGGTCTTGCCGGCGTCGCGGCGCAGGTACCCGCTCAGCTCGAGCTGGTTGAGCTGGTGGGTGACGCTCGAGAGCGACTTCAGCCCGACCGCGTCGCCGATCTCCCGCATGCTCGGCGGGTAGCCGTGGCGCGCGATCGACCGCTGGATCACCTCGAGGATCGCGAGCTGCTTCTCGCTCAGGCTCTTGCGTCGGCGCGTGTGCGGCTTGTCCTGAGCCCGCTCACGGCCGGCCGGTGTCGCGTCGGTCATCGCCCTCTCCCGTCTCGCCGCATGGGGCAGCGTCTTCGAATGTCGGAGGTCCGTGGTGGGGTGCTCCTATCGAAACCGTATCCGGTGACGGATGCCGACAGGTCGAGGTGCGCGCGTGTCGCGTGCGATCGATCTGCGAGCGAGTTTCGTGCTTGACAGCCTATAACTTCGAAGATAACTTCGGAAGAGAACTTCGCATCCGGCTCTCCCGGCCGAGAGTCGGATGCGAAGATCGCGACACAGGAGGACTCATGACCACCATCCAGCTCGCCGGACCCACGCCGTCCGCCACGCGGCTGCGGATCACCTCTCGCGGTCGACGCGTGCTCGTCGGCATCGCCGCGCTGCCCGCCGTCGCCGCCGTCGCGGTCGCCGTGCTCAGCGGAGGGGGAGCGCTGGCGACGGTCTCCGACTCGGCACCCGCCGGCAGCTTCGAGACCGTGACAGTCGCCACGGGCGAGTCCCTCTGGGGCATCGCCGAAGAGGTGGCACCGCAGGCCGATCCGCGCGACGTCATCGACGCCATCGTGCGCCTCAACGCGCTCGAGACCTCGGCCGTCGCCGCCGGGCAGCGCCTGTCGATCCCGCTGGAGTACTCCGCCGACCGCTGATCGCGCCATGCGCTCTAGCATGGGAGGGGTGATCGTGTCTCTTGACGACCTGCCCCTCCGCGCGGATCTGCGTGGCCAAACTCCGTACGGCGCACCCCAGGCGGCTCTGCCCGTCGCCCTGAACGTCAATGAGAACACCCATCCCGTCCCTGACGAGGTGGCCGGTGACATCCTCGACTCGGTGGCCCGGGCGCTCCGCGAGATCAACCGCTATCCCGACCGTGAGTTCACGGCGCTGCGCGAGGGTTTCGCCGAGTACCTCGGGCACGGCCTCGGCCCTGAACAGATCTGGGCGGCCAACGGCTCGAACGAGGTCCTGCAGCACGTGCTGCAGGCGTTCGCCGGCCCGGGACGCACCGCCTTCTCCTTCGCCCCGACGTACTCGATGTACCCGCTGCTCACCCGAGGGACGGGGGCCTCGTGGATCGCCGGCCACCGGGCGCACGACTTCACCCTGAGCCCGTCCGACGCGGCGTCCCAGGTCGCCGACGCATCGCCGGACGTCATCTTCCTCTGCGCGCCGAACAACCCGACGGGCACGCCGCTGCCGCTCGACGTCGTCGAGGCGGTCTACGAGGCCAGCCACGGGATCGTCGTCGTCGACGAGGCATACGCGGAGTTCGCGCCCCACGAGCAGCAGTCGGCGATCACGTTGCTGCCGGGCAGGGAGCGCCTCGTCGTCTCACGCACCATGAGCAAGGCCTTCGCTTTCGCCGGCGCCCGGGTGGGCTACCTGGCCGCCGATCCGGCGCTGATCGACGCCCTGCGGCTCGTGCGTTTGCCGTACCACCTGAGCGCGCTCACGCAGGCGGCGGCGACGGCGGCCCTTCGACACGCGCCCGTCATGCTCGGCATGGTCGACGAGATCGTCGCGCAGCGCGACCGCATCTCCGCCACCCTCCAGGCGCTCGGGTACGAGCCCCACGAATCGTGGACCAACTTCGTGCTCTTCGGGGGCGTGGATGATCCCGCCGCGACCTGGCAGGCGCTGTACGACCGGGGGGTGCTCATCCGCGATGTCGGCATCCCGGGGCACCTGCGGGTGACGGCGGGCACCGAGGCCGAGACCACCGCGTTCCTCGACGCGCTGGCCTCGATAGACTCGACGCCATGACCCGTCCCGAGGCGCGTACCGCGTCTGTGCGCCGCGCGACCAGCGAGTCCACCGTCGAGCTCGAACTCGATCTCGACGGCACCGGCCGCAGCCACATCGACACGAGCGTGCCGTTCTTCGACCACCTGCTGACCGCCTTCGCGAAGCACTCGCTGACCGATCTCACCGTGCGTGCATCAGGCGACACCGACATCGACGCCCACCACACCGTCGAGGACGTCGCAATCGTGCTCGGTCAGGCGATCCGCGAGGCACTCGGCGACAAGAGCGGCATCTCGCGGTACGGCGACGCCCTGGTGCCGCTGGACGAGGCGCTCGCGCAGGCGGTCGTCGACATCAGCGGACGCCCCTACCTGGTGCACACCGGTGAGCCCGCCGGGTACGAGTTCCACCTCATCGGCGGCCACTTCACCGGCTCGCTGGTGCGGCACACGTTCGAGGCGATCGCCTTCCACGCCGGTATGACCGTGCACGTCACCGTGCTGGGTGGTCGTGACCCCCACCACATCGCCGAGGCGGAGTACAAGGCGTTCGCGCGCGCGTTCCGCCAGGCCAAGGCCCTCGACCCGCTCGTGCAGGGCGTGCCCAGCACGAAGGGCGCGCTGTGAGCGACGCCCCCGACCGGCCGCTCGTCGCGGTGCTCGACTACGGGTCGGGCAACGTGCACTCCGCGGTGAAGGCACTCATCGCCGCCGGTGCCGACGCCCG
>NZ_JANJFJ010000284.1:0-5666 GCF_024626565.1 Microbacterium sp. zg.Y909 | reverse complement strand
TCGACGCGCTCAGCAGCGCGTGGGTGCCCACGACGATGCGCGCCTGGCCCGAGGCCGCGCGCAGCGCCGCCTTGCGGCGCTCGGCGGCCGTGAGCTGTCCGGTGAGGAGCGTGGGCATGAGCTCGGGAGCCAGGCGGGGGCCGAGCATGCGGGCGATGGAGCGCACGTGCTGCGCGGCGAGCACCTCGGTGGGGGCGATGAGCGCCGCCTGTCCCCCGGTCTCGGCCACCTGCAGCATGGCGCGCAGGGCGACGAGGGTCTTGCCGGAACCGACTTCGCCCTGCACGAGCCGGTTCATCGGCCACGCGCCTTCGAGGTCGGACGCGATGCGGCGACCGACGCTCTCCTGGTCGGGGGTGAGGGCGAACGGCAGTGCTGCGTCGAACTGTGCAAGCAGCCCCCCGGGCGTGGCGGTGCGCGACGTCGCCGACAGGGAGCGCACCTGCTCACGCTGCTGCAGCAGGGCCGACTGCAGCACGAACGCCTCATGCGTTCGGAGGGTCTCCTGTGCCTGGCCGATCTGCTCGAAAGTCTCGGGGCGGTGGATGCGCTCCAGCGCGGTGCGCGCGTCGAGCAGGTCGCGCGCGACGCGGAACGACTCCGGGAGGGGGTCGGGCACCGAGTCGAGCACGTCGAGCACGGTGTCGACGGTCTTCTTGATCTGCCAGCTGGCCACCGTGCTCGTGGCGGGGTAGATGGGGACCGGTTCGGTCGACCGCGCGCGGGCGGCCGTCAGGGCGACGGTGTCGTCCTCGAACAGCTGATAGTCGGGATGGGCGAACTGCTGCGCGCCGCGGTAGATCCCGACCTTTCCCGAGAAGATCCCCCGCCGTCCGGGGGTCAGCTCCGCCGCGCGCCATGCCTGGTTGAAGAACGTCAGCACGAGGGCACCCTGCCCGTCGCTGATGACGACCTCGAGGATGGATCCGCGCCGGTTGCGCATGCGTCGCTCGGTGGCAGAGCGCACCTCGGCGACGATGGTCACCTGCTCGCCCAGCGGCAGCGAATCGATCGGGGTCAGTTCGCCCCGCTTGGCGTAGCGCCGCGGATAGTGAGCCAGCAGA
Source organism: Microbacterium sp. zg.Y909 (assembly GCF_024626565.1). Taxonomy (NCBI): domain Bacteria; kingdom Bacillati; phylum Actinomycetota; class Actinomycetes; order Micrococcales; family Microbacteriaceae; genus Microbacterium; species Microbacterium sp. zg.Y909. The sequence goes on along the minus strand of NZ_JANJFJ010000284.1, from coordinate 4,602 downwards.
TCGCCGACGGTCTGCATGCCGAAGGCGCGCTCCAGCGCCCCGGCGGTCTTGTCGCCCACCGCGGCGCGCAGACGCGACTCGAGCGACACCATGAGGGAGATTCTAGGTCGGCCCGCCGACACCCCCGTTCGCGGACCCACAGCAGGGGCGTCGTACGGTGGACGTGTGATCAGACGTACCCTCGCCCGCAGCTTCTGGGCGCTGAGCCGCTGGCGGCTCGTCACGACGCCCGCACCCGAGCGCCCCAGCGTGCTCATCGGCGCTCCGCACACATCGAACTGGGATTTCGTGATCATGCTCGCGATGGCGTGGCGCCTGGGCATCCCGGTGCGGTGGCTCGGGAAGAAGAGCCTCTTCCGCGGCTGGCGCGGGCCCCTGATGCGGGGCCTCGGCGGCATCCCCGTCGATCGCGACGACCCCCGCGGGGTCGTCGACGACGTCGTGGCCCGCATCCGGGCGGGCGAGGTGTTCGGGCTGGTCGTGACCCCCGAAGGCACGCGAGGGCCGGGTGCCTCGTGGAAGTCGGGCTTCTACCGCATCGCGCGCGAAACCGGCATGCCGGTCACCCTCGGCTACGTCGACCGCACCACCATGACCGCGGGACTGGGCGTCACGATCGAGCTCACCGGCGACGTCGGCGCCGACATGGACCGCATCCGCGCGTTCTACGCCGACAAGGCGGGGCTTCGGCCGCAGAACCGTGCCGAACCACGGCTGCGCGACGAGTCGTCGCGGCCGGTAGCGTGAAGTCGTGACTCGGATCATCTCCGGCGCCGCCGGCTCGCTCACGCTCGTCGTCCCCGACGCCGGCACCAGGCCCACCAGCGACCGTGTGCGCGAGGCGCTCTTCAGCTCGCTGGAGGCCGCCGACGTGCTCACCGGCGCCCGCGTGCTCGACCTGTACGCCGGCTCGGGTGCCCTCGGCCTCGAAGCCCTCAGCCGCGGAGCGTCGGCCGTGGACCTCGTCGAGAAGGCACCCAAGGCGGCATCCACCGCGCAGCGCAACGCCGCCGCGGTGGCACGGGCCGTCCGTGCGCCCTCGGTCGCGTGGCGGGTGCACCGCTCCAGCGCCGACGCGTTCCTGCGTGCCGGCAACGACCACTTCGACCTCGTGTTCCTGGACCCGCCGTACGACATCGGCGAAGCGGAGCTGACCCAGACGCTGTCCCTCCTGGTGTCCCGCCTCGCCCCCGATGCCACCGTCGTCATCGAGCGCGCACGCCGATCTCCCCAGCCCGGGCTTCCCGAGGGTCTCGTGCTGGACCGCGACAAGCGGTACGGCGACACCACGCTGTGGTGGGCCACCACGGCCTGACTCAGCCGCTGTGGCGGTCCCAGTCGCGGTAGGGGTCCCAGCCGCCTGGGCCGCCGTACGGCGCGTCGTCGACCAGCAAGGATTCCGCCCCCTCGGGGCGTACCTCGCCGATCACCCGGAATCGCTCGGGAAGGGCCGCGTCGGGTGCGAAGGTGGCCAGCAGCGCGTGGTCCTCGCCGCCCTCCAGCGCCGTCACCGGGTCGGATCCCAGCGCCTCTGACGTCAGCGCGATCGTCACGCCGGATGCCGCGGCGAGCCGCCGTGCATCCAGGGCGAGGCCATCCGAGACGTCCATCATCGCGGTCGCCCCCGCCGCGGCTGCGTCGGGGCCCGATGCGATCGGAGGCCGTGGGCGCAGCTGCGCCTGCATCGCGGCCGCCTCGCGCCGCGTGAGGTGCGACGTCACGACCGGCACGGCCTCGCCGCTGTCGTCGCGAAAACGGTCGAAGAGCAGCGCGAGCCCGGCGGCTGCCCTGCCGACATCGCCGGCGATGGCGACGACGTCACCGGGACGGGCGCCCGAGCGGCGCACCGGGAGTTCCCCGTCGAGCACGCCAACCGCGGTGACGGCGACGGTGAGGGTGTCCGAGATCGTGAGGTCTCCTCCTTCCACCGCGCACCCGGGCGCGAGCGCGTCGCACGCGGCGCGCAGTCCCCGCGCCAGGTCTGCGACGAAGCGCACGCCGGTCTCGGGCGGCACCGCCAGCGCGACGAAGAGGGCGACCGGACGTGCCCCCATGGCGGCCACATCGGCGAGGTTCACGGCGGCAGCCTTCCACCCGAGGTCGGTGCCTGACGACCACGCCAGGCGGAAGTCCGGACCGTGCACCAGGGTGTCGGTCGTGACGACGACCCGCTCCCCCGGCGCCGCCAGCACAGCAGCGTCGTCACCCGGTCCGACGATGGCCCGGGACGACCCGTCGAGCGCAGCGAAGACCTCCCGCAAGACGGCGCCCTCCCCGGCCGTGGCCACCGTCTGTTCGGGTTCGCTCGTCACCTTTCCACCGTACCGGCCGTGCCTGCGTGGCGACCGGGCAGGGCTCGCCGCGGTCTCGATTACGCTGGAGTGGTGCCCCGATTCCGCCCGTTCGCCGTGCTCGCCGCTGCCGCCGGCATGCTCGTTCTGAGCGGCTGCAGCGGCTCGTCGCTGGCGCTGACCGCCCCCGCCGACGCGAACAATCCGCTGTGCGCCGAGGTCATGGTGCGGCTGCCGTCGTCGATCGAGGGTCACGACCGCCGCTGGACCGACGCGCAGTCCACGGCGGCTTGGGGCGACCCGACGGCGGCGATCCTCAGCTGCGGCGTCCCGACCCCGGGACCCACCGAGGCCCGCTGCATCACGATCGACGGCGTGGACTGGATCGTCGACGAGTCCGACGCGCCGCGGTATCGCATCACGACGTACGGGCGGACGCCCGCTGTGGAGGTCTTCGTCGACAACGAGGAGGTCTCCCCCAACGAGGTGCTGTCGCGGTTCGCTCCCTACATCGTCGACACGCTGCCACGCGATCGGCAGTGCACCGAGACCGCCGAACTGCTCAGCTGACGCGTTCCCGGCCCAGTTCGATCAGCTCGGAGATGAGCCCGGGGTAGGTCATGCCCGAGGCGATCCAGCATGTGGGGAACATCGAGATGGGCGTGAAGCCCGGCATGGTGTTCACCTCATTCACGAAGAACTCCGTGCCGGTGTAGAAGAAGTCCACCCGGGCCAGCCCTTCGCCGCCGAGCGCCTCGAACGCGCGCGCCGCCACCCGCCGCATCTCAACGAGCTCGCCGTCGTGCATCGGAGCAGGGCAGACCAGGTCGACGCCCGCGGCATCGAGATACTTCGCCTCGAAGTCGTAGAAGGCCCGGCCTGTGACCACGATCTCTCCGGGCACGCTCACTCGCGGGGCGTCGCCGTCACGGCCCTGCAGCACCCCGCACTCGATCTCGCGACCCACGACGGCCTGCTCGACGAGCGCACTGGAATCCTCCGCGAGGGCGACTTCGAGCGCGGCATCGAGCTGATCCCAGCTCTCCACCTTCGACACGCCGACGCTCGAACCGGCGCGGTTGGGCTTGACGAACACCGGGAGGCCCAGCGAACGTATCTCACGTTCCCACCGGGAACGATCGCGGCGCAGATCCGCGGCGGACACTCGGCGCCACGGCACCACCGGCACCCCGGCCGCCTGCAGCACGCTCTTGGTGACGTGCTTGTCCATGCCGATGGCAGACATCAGCACACCGCCGCCGACGTAGGGCAGGCCGAGCAGCTCCAGCATCCCCTGAATCGTGCCGTCCTCGCCGAAGCGGCCGTGCAGGATCGGGAACACCACATCGATCTCGCCGAGGCTCTCCTCAGAGCCGTCGGGCCGGACCACCCGCAGCTCGCGGGACAGGGTCGACTCGGGCCAGCGCACCCGTGTGCCGTTGTCGGAGACCTCCGGCAGCGCCCCCTCGGTCAGCACGAAGCGGTCGGGATCTTCCGTTTCGAGAACGAAGGCGCCGTCGCGGGTGATGCCGATGGGGATCACCCGGTAGCGCTCGCGGTCAATCGCCCGCAGCACGCCTCCCGCCGTTGCGCAGCTGATCGAGTGCTCGCTGGAGCGACCTCCAAAGAGCACCGCCACTGCCGGCTTGTTCATTCTGCGTCCTTTCGCCCTGGGGCTGATCGTCGTCGGTGGTCAGATGCGGGGCGATGTCGCGCGGCTGCATGGTGCCGTCGAGCACCATCTTGACCTGCTCGACGATCGGCATGGCGATTCCCGCCGCCCGGGCGAGGTTCAGGATCGGCGCGACCGAACTCAAACCCTCGGCCGTCTGATCCATCTGCTTCACGACGTCGTGGTAGCTGTATCCCTGGCCCAGCAGCCGGCCCGCGGTGTTGTTGCGGCTGAGCGGCGACTGGCACGTGGCGATGAGGTCGCCCAGGCCCGCCAGGCCCTGCAGAGTCTCGGGCTGGGCGCCCTGTGCCACGGCGAAGTCGGTCATCTCCACGAGCCCTCGTGTGATGATCGACGCCTTGGTGTTCTCGCCGTAGCCGACGCCGTCGACGATGCCGATGGCCACGGCGATGAGGTTCTTCAGCACTCCCCCGAACTCGGTGCCGATCACATCGGTGTTGACGAACGTGCGGAAGTAGCGGTTGCGCGCACGACGCGCCACCGCCTCGGCTGTCTCACGGCTCGTGGACGAGATCACCGCGGCGGTCGGCTGCTCGCGGGCGATCTCGAGGGCGAGGTTCGGTCCGGATGCCACGGCGATGCGAGCCGGGTCGCAGTGCAGCTCCTGCTCGATGACCT
>NZ_JANJFJ010000283.1:0-5679 GCF_024626565.1 Microbacterium sp. zg.Y909 | reverse complement strand
TCGTCACCTTGGAGCCGATGTTGCCGTCGACCCACTCCATGGTCGCGCCCTCGTGGGCCACGGCGCGCTTGGTGACGAGGTTGTAGACGTTCGTCGACCAGTTCTGGATCGTGGTGTAGCGCACGCGTGCGTTCTTCTTCACGATGATCTCGACCACCGCGGAGTGCAGCGAGTCGGACTGGTAGATCGGGGCGGTGCAACCCTCGATGTAGTGCACGTAGGAGCCCTCGTCCGCGATGATCAGCGTGCGCTCGAACTGGCCCATGTTCTCGGTGTTGATGCGGAAGTACGCCTGCAGCGGGATGTCCACGTGCACGCCCTTGGGGACGTAGACGAACGAGCCGCCTGACCAGACGGCCGTGTTCAGCGCAGCGAACTTGTTGTCGCCGGAGGGGATGACGCTGCCGAAGTACTCCTCGAAGAACTCGGGGTGCTCGCGCAGGGCGGTGTCGGTGTCCATGAAGATGACGCCCTGGTCCTCCAGCTCCTTCTGGATCTGGTGGTAGACGACCTCGGACTCGTACTGCGCGGCGACGCCCGAGACCAGGCGCGCACGCTCCGCCTCGGGGATGCCGAGTCGCTCGTACGTGTTCTTGATGTCCTCCGGCAGGTCTTCCCAGGTCTGGGCCTGCTTCTCGGTGGAGCGCACGAAGTACTTGATGTTGTCGAAGTCGATGTCGCTGAGATCGGCGCCCCAGGTGGGCATCGGCTTGCGCTCGAACAGCTGCAGCGCCTTCAGGCGGGTCTTGAGCATCCACTCGGGCTCGGCCTTGAGCGCCGAGATGTCGCGGACGACGGCTTCGCTGAGGCCTCGCTTCGCGGTGGCGCCGGCGGCATCGGGGTCGTGCCAGCCGAACTCGTACACCCCCAGCGATTCAAGCTCGGGACGGTCGATGAGCACATCCGACATGACGATTCCTCCTCTGGGCCGCAAACGGTGTCATCCGTCCCGGCATTCCCGTCCCCCCGTGGAGTTCCGAGGGGGTGATGCCGCTTCCGGGCCCGCTTAATCGGCGCGCAATCGCGCCTAGACTGTGAGGGATGGCCGGCGCTCACGCGCGGCATCCCACCCCATGAGTCTACAGGTTGCGCCGGTATCCCGGCGTGGCTCCGCGCACCGCCCATCCCGATGCGGTGCGCATTCCCAGGAGGCTACGACATGTCCCAGGCGGTCGCGACGCGCACCCCTTCCCGCTTCCTCGAATGGCTTCCCACCACGGTGGACCGGCGCATCCGCGTCTTCGCCTGGCTGTCCTTCGCCGCCGAGGTGCTGATCATCGCCACCGGGGGCGCCGTGCGCCTCACCGGTTCGGGTCTGGGCTGCCCCACGTGGCCGACGTGCACGCCGGAGTCGCTGGTCAACACGCCGGAGATGGGCATCCACGGGGTCATCGAGTTCGGCAACCGCACCCTGACGGGACTCGTCGGCATCCTCGCCCTCATCGTGGTCGCGCTGGTGTGGCGCATGCGCCGGGCGCGGCGCGATCTGTTCCTGCTCGCGCTCGTCGTCGTCGGCGGCGTGATCGCCCAGGCGATCGTCGGCGGCATCACGGTGCTCACCGGGCTGAACCCCTTCATCGTCGGTTTTCACTACGTCGCCTCATTGCTGCTGGTGTGCGTCTGCGCCGCCTTCCTCGTGCGCATGAACACCGAGCCCGGACCACGCGCTCGAGTGGTGCCGCTGTGGTACGCCCGCACCGCGTTTGCGACCCTGGTGCCGTTGGCGCTCACCATCGTCTTCGGCGTGCTCACCACCGGGGCGGGACCCCACTCCGGTGACATCGAAGCCGGGCGCAACGGCTTCAACGCCGAAGTGCTCGAGCACGTGCACGCGTGGCCGGGCTATGTGCTGCTGGCGTGCCTCCTCGTGCTCGTCGGGGCCGCGTGGGCGCAGCGTCTCGCTGCCCGCCGCTGGGCGACGACCCTCCTGGGCGTCGTCCTCGTGCAGATCTGCGTCGGGATCTACCAGGCGCGCAACGGTCTGCCGGAGCTCGCCGTCGGCGTGCACATGGTGCTCGCTGCGCTCTCCGCGGCAGCGATGACGGTGCTGCTGCTGAACCTCACGCGGCGCGCGCACCCGCGGGGCTGACCCCGCGCGGGACTCTGGTGTGAGCGGACGCCGCCGACCATAGTGGGGGCATGGCGACGCCCTCTCCGAGCTCTGGGCTGGTCGGCACGATCGCCGAGTCCGTTCGCGCCGGCATCTGCGTCGTGCTCGTGGGCCTTCCCGGCTCGGGACGCCGCGACGTGCTGCGAGCGCTGCGCGGCCTCTTCGAGCAGGAGGAGTGGGCGGTGCGCACCGTCACGGGACACGGCGTCTCGGGAAGACCCCTCGAATCGCTGGCCCTCTCCGGTGTGCAGGGGCCCGGCGGCGCCGGCGGACTGACCACGCTGAGCGCCGCGCAGGCCCTGGCGCCGTCGGGAGCCGTGCCGACGCTGCTGCTCGTCGAGGACGGCGACCGCCTGGACGACACGTCGGCGACGGCGCTCGCCGCCGCGGCCGACGACCCCGCTGTCACCGTCGTCATCGCCATGCGCCCGCCCTACCCCGGGTCGACCGTCGTCGACAGGCTCTTGGCCCGCCAGGAGGCGACGGCACTGTGGATGCCGCCTGCATCGTTCGAGGCGATCCATCGTCTCGTTTCGGACACCCTCGGCGGCGATGTCGACGCCGATGCCGCGGGGCGTGTGTACGCCCTGTCGGGAGGATTGCCCGGCATCGCCCGCGCCATCACCGTCACCGCCCGGCAGGCCGGGCGGCTGGTGCAGCGCGGGGAGCGCTGGTCGGCGGAGCGCGATCTCTGGAGCAGAGCGCTCGCCGCCACACTCGTGAAGCTCGTCGAAGGGCTCTCCGACACCGAGCGTGAGGGATGCTGGCTGCTCGCCGAGCTGGGACCCGCCGAGCTCGCGACGGTGCTGCGCCTGCTGCCGTGGTCGACCCTGACCTCCCTGGACGACCGCGGCCTGCTGCGCTTCGTCGACGACGACCGCGGGCCGGTGGTCGCGCTGTTCCCTCCGGTCCTGGAGGACCATCTGCGACACCGCGCGCCCGCCGCGCGCGGCCGCGCGGCGGCCGCCCGCATCGCCGAGGCGCGACCGCAGACCCGTGACGCCGCCGCGCTGCCTGGTGAGACCGTGCGGCCGCCCCTGCACGCGCCGAATCGCTGGTCGTCGTCGCCCGAGGCCGCCGCGATCCTCGGTCGCGTGCTGGGGGAGGAATCCGCCCGGCGCGTCACCGAGACGCGTGCACAATGGCGCGCGCAGCGCACGGCGGTCACGGCGGTGGCCTACGTCCAGGCGCTCGTCGACGACGGCGCGGACGACCACGAGATCGACGCCGTGCTCGCGGCTGCGAGCACCGCGCAGCTCCCCGCGGACCGGGACGCCCTCCGGCTGCGCCTGTGGGAGGTGGTGTACCGCGCGACGAGTCGTCGCGAGCCGCACCGCGCGATGGCGCTGCTGGCGGAGACGACCCGCGAGATCCCCGGTTCGGGCGCCGCGGTCTCGGCGGTCGAGCAGCACCTGCGCCTGATGATCCCGGGGCTCGGAACCGCCGAATTGCCCGCCTCCCCGCTGCCGGCCGAGATCGAGGAGGTGCGCCGACTCTCCCGGCCGATGCAGACGACAGGGCTGCCGCGTTGGCACGCCGTGGACATCGTGCGTCTCGTGCGCGGCGAGGTGCTGCTCAGCGGCGGGCGCACGAGCGACGCGGTGGCCGATTTCGCCGACCTCTCCCCCGCCGATCCGCTCCGCCGCGACCCTTACTCGGTCATCCCACTCGCCCAGCTCTGCGACGGTGACATCGCCGGCGCCGTGCAGCGGTCGCAGCGCCAACTCGACCTCGCCCGCGGCACCCTCGATCGCACCAGTGTCGAGCCCCACGCGTATGTCGTGGCGCTCGGGCTGTTCCTGCAGGGTCGGATGGCCACGCTGCGCGACCACCTGACGAGCGTGTTCGCGGTCAACGCGCCCGCCGTGCTCGCTCCAGACTCCCGGGCCGGCCTGCTCTCCATCAGCGCGGGCCTCTCCCTGTGGGAGGGAGCGTTCGACAGCGCGCACGACATGATCGTCCAGCTCGACGCGCTCGGCCTGAGCGGCGGTCCGTTTCCGTACATGAGCTCCGCGGCGTCGGCAGCTGCGCTCGCCCTCGCACGGGGCGTGCCTGCCGCCGAGGCGACGACCGCCGCCTGGCAGGAGGTCACCACGCTCATCGACGAGGGATACCTTCTCGCCGCCGTGTTCGAAGGAGTGCGTCTGCTCGAGCTGCACGTCGACGGCGAGCGCTCGGCGCGCACCGCCCAGGTGGCCTTCGCGAGCCAGGGCTCGGTGATGCCGGCGCTGGGTGCATTCCTCGAGGGCGCCTGCGCCCATTCGCCCGAGAGGCTGCTCGCCACCGCGGACACCCTCCGCGACACGGAACTGGTGCTGTTCGGCACCCGCGCGCACGCGATGGCGGTGCGCTATCTGCGTCAGGAGGGTCGAGCGGAGGACGCGTCGCGCGAATCGCTTCGGCTGCGCCGGGCCGTGCACGCGGCGGGCGATGACCTGTCGCTCGTGCTGTCGGCACGGCTCGACCCGGCATCCGTGCTGACACCGCGCGAGCGGGAGGTGGCCCACCTCATCGCCGCCGGCCACACCAATCGGGAGGTCGCCGAGCGGCTGGTCGTCAGCGAGCGGACGATCGACAACCACCTCTACCGGGTCTTCCGCAAGCTCGGCGTGAACACCCGCGAAGACCTCGTCGGCCTCGTCTGACCGGCAGCAGCCTCGCCCGCGCGACTCACGCCTGATACTCACGCGCGCAGCCGGCGTGCTCAGACCGGCGTCCCCGCGTGCTGGACCGCGCCCGGCGCGATGCTCAAGTGGCTTCCGCGGTCGCCTGTGCACCCCGCCGCGGGAGTGGACTGAGTGACCGCGGGACCGCACCGGTGCCGCCGCGTGGCCGCCCGCTCCGACGGCCGGCTCGAGCGCCGTCCCACCGGCGAGAAAGGGTGGTCCGCCATGAGCGCGACCGTAGGGTCCGGCCTGGCTTCGCGGCGCGTCGTGCGCGCGAGGGAACTCGCGGTGATCATCCCCGCGCACAACGAAGCCGACGCCATCGCCGAGACGCTCGACGCCCTGTCACGGCAGACGGCGGTACCGCGACGCGTGGTCGTCGTCGCCGACAACTGCACGGATGCCACCGGGTCCGTCGCCGCCGCCCACGGGGCCGACGTCATGGTGACCCGTGACAACACCGACCGCAAGGCCGGTGTGCTCAACCAGGCGCTCGCAGCGCTGGGCGGCGACGCACCGCCCCCGCCGTCGCGCTGGCGCTGCTGCGCCGTGACACCGACTGGAACCACGTCACCGCGCACGAGACCCCCCTCTTCGTCCCCTCGAGCTGAGCGGGACCCCCGCTCTTGCGGAAGGACCTCTCCATGTACCAGCTCAACAGCAGCGCCGCCGGTGTGCTCGCCACGACCGGCGCCGCCGTCGCCCACACCTGGGTGGCGGGCTGGACCCTGTTCGTCGCCGGGCTCGCCACGCTCTCGATCGGCCGTGTCCTGCGGATGCGCCGCGAAGCGCGGACGGAGCCCTGACACGTCCCGCGGGCAGTGCCCGCGGGCTGACCCCACCCATCACGACAGAAAGGAGTTGCGGTGAGAAAGCAGGTCGCGAGCGCCATTGCGGCGCTCG
>NZ_JANJFJ010000282.1:0-5684 GCF_024626565.1 Microbacterium sp. zg.Y909 | reverse complement strand
GCATCCGACGCGTTCCTCGTCGTGCCGTTCCTCTCGGTGCTGCTGACGTCGGTGCTGGCCGGCTCCGCCGCGCTGAGGGCGCGGGCGTACGGGTGGGCGCTGCTGCCGGCGGGGCTGCTGCTCGTGCTGGCCATCGCCTTCGGCACCACCCAGCCGGCGGTGCCGATCGTGCAGGGCGCGGTGTTCGGCCTGGTCGCGGTGGGGTGGACGGCCTACCGCCGCTCGCTGTCGGCGCAGCAGTACGCCGTGGCATCCGGCTCGACCTCGACGCTCCGCCCGGGGCGACGGGTGCTCGCCGGTGCGGGGGTGCTCGTGCTCGCCATCGGCCTCGGCGCCGGTGTCAGCGCGGCGGCGGCGCCGTCGGGGCCGCGCTACGTCGTGCGGGATGCGATCCAGCCGCCCATCGACCTGCGCGACTACGTCAGCCCGCTGCAGTCCTTCCGCTCGGTCGTGCGCGACAAGGCCGACGAGACGCTCTTCACCGTCGAAGGGCTCCCCGAGGGCGGTCGCGTGCGCCTGGCGACCCTCGACGCGTACGACGGCGTCGTCTACAACGTCGCGAGCGAGGGGGCGGGATCGTCGGCGAGCTTCCAGCGCCTGGGGGACCGCATCCCCGCCACGGTCGAGGGCGACGAGGCCACCGTCACCATCGAGATCGGGTCGCTGCGCGGCGTCTGGCTTCCCGACGTGGGCTACCTCACCGGCATCCGCTACGACGGCGAGCGGGCCGACGACCTGCGCCGTTCCACGTTCTACAACCGCGCCACCGGCGTCGGGGTGGTGACGGCGGGTCTGCGGGAGGGTGACCGGTACACCCTCGACGTCGTCGTTCCCCCGACGCCCAGCCGCGGGCAGCTGGAGGAGGCGGCTGTGGCGCCCCTGGCGCTGCCTCCGCAGCGGAACGTGCCCGAGGGCGCCGCCTCGATGGCCTCGACGATGGTGGGTGGAGCGAGCACGCCCTTCGAGCAGGCTGACGCCATAGCGACGACCCTTTCGACGAAGGGCTTCTTCAGCCACGGCCTCGAGGGCGAGGCGATCTCGCGCGCCGGCCACGGCTCGGAGCGCATCCAGGCGGTGCTGGCGGCCCCGGAGCGCATGGTCGGCGACGACGAGCAGTACGCCGTCACGATGGCGCTGCTGGCCGGCCAGCTGGGTCTTCCCGCCCGGGTGGTCATGGGGTTCTACCCCGAAGAGCACGACGCCGGAGCTCCCTTTGCCGCGACCGGCGAGGATCTGCACGCGTGGGTCGAGATCGCGTTCGACGAGTACGGGTGGGTCGTGTTCGACCCGACCCCGCCCGAGGACCAGGTGCCCACCGACCAGCAGACGGTGCCGCAGACACAGCTGCAGCCGCAGACCCTGCAGCCGCCGCCCCCCGCGCAGGACCCGGTGAATCTGCCCCCGGACATCCCCGAAGACGAGGGCAACGAGGACGACGACGACGCCGACGGCTTCTCGTGGCTGACGATCCTCGGCTACATCGCCGCGGGCGTGGGTGTTCTGCTGGCACTGGCGGCGCCCTTCGTGGCTGTGCTGCTGCTCAAGCTGCGACGCCGGAAGCGCCGTCGCGAGACGGGTGCGCCGTCGGAGCGGGCGGGCGGAGCGTGGGCCGAGGTCATCGACACCGCCCACGACATGGGCGCACGGCCCCCCTCGGGCGGCACCCGCAGGGAAGAGGCGCGCGTGCTCTCCCAGACACTCGCCGTACCCGACTCCGTCGTCGCCGTCGCCGGGCGCGCAGATGCCGGAGTGTTCGCCCCGGGTGAGCCGACCGAGGAAGACGTCGAGGGGCTGTGGCGCGAGGTCGACGAGGTCATCGGGGGGCTGCACGGCTCGGTCGGGTTCTGGCGTCGACTACGATCGCGGCTGAGCCTGCGCTCGCTGCTCTCGCCCGCCGGCAAGGGTGCGCGCACCACGCGCGGCCGTTCCGCGCCCGCCGCCACGGAGGACCAGTCATGACCGAACTTCGCCGAGAGCCGACGCGCTACACCGCCGGCGAGGCCTATGCCGTCGCCGCGTCGTCGGGGGTGGCGCTGGTGGCCGCAGAGGCGCACACCGCGGTCGTCGAAGCGGTCTGGCAGGCGTTGGCCGCCGGTGGTGACCTCGGCGCCGTGCTGGATGCCGCGACCGGCGCGACCGGACGCTTCGCAGACGTGCCCCCCTTCGCGCTGGTTGTCCTCGCGCAGCCCCCGCGGGTGCTCGTGCGCGGCGACGTCGAGGCTCACGTGTCAGGCGCCGACGGCGCGACCCGCGTGCTCAGCGGTGCCGGCGTCGCGACGTGGAGCGAGCACGTGATCACCGACGCCCGCGAGATAACGCTGCGGGCCGGGGCCCCGGCGGGCGTCGCCCTGCCGCTCGTCGACGGCATCGTGCGCGCCGTCGGCGTGACCGTGGCGTTCCCGGCGGCGGAGGGCGCGGTGGCGGCCGTCGCCGCCGAGCCGCAGGCAGTGCTGCAGCCCCGCGCTCGTCGAGGACGTGCCGGCCTGGGTGAGCGGCGACGTGCCAGCGCTGCCCTCCGCGCCCGATGAGCACGCCGAGGTGCCTGCCGAGTCCGACGCGCCCGACGAAGTGCCTGCGGGCGGTGATGCGCTCGAGACCGTGCAGTCCGACAGCGGCCGGTTCGCGCACCTGTGGGGTGAGACGGTCATGGCGTCGGTGGCGGCCGCGGCGGTGATCGACGCCCAGGGCGACGCCGAAGGTGCCGTGCCGACCCCTGCCGTCGGCGCGGCGGGGATCACCGAGGCCGATGCGCCGCTCGTACGCGGCGGCGACCACGACGGCGCGACGGTCTCGCTCGCGGCCGCCCGGGCGATGCGCTCCCAGCGGCTGGGCGACGTGCCGCCCGTTCCCCGTCCGCCCTCGGCGGGGCTGCTGGAACTGTCGACCGGGCGCACCGTGCAGGTCGAGCGGCCCGTTGTGGTGGGGCGGCGTCCGCGCGCGGCCCGCGTCGGCGCCGATGCGCCGCAGCTCATCACGGTGGACAGCCCCCGACAAGACATCTCCCGCAGTCACATCGAAGTGCGCCGCGAGGGCGAGACGGCGGTGGTGGTCGATCTCGACACCACCAACGGCACGGTGCTGCACCGCGAAGGCGCGAGCCCCGTGCGGCTGCATCCTGGTGAGCCGACGATGCTGGTCGACGGCGACGTGCTCGACCTCGGCGACGAGGTGACCGTGACCTACCGGGAGCAGTGATGGGCGCGTCGCGGCCACCGGCCTCTCCCCCCGACATACCGGGCTTCACCTATCGGGAGCTGCTCGGCTCGGGGGGCTTCGCCGATGTCTTCCTGTACGACCAGGCGCTCCCGCAGCGACGCGTCGCGGTGAAGGTGCTGCTCGCCGATCGACTCAGCCAGACGTCGCTGGATGACTTCGCCGCCGAGGCGAACATCATGGCGCAGCTGTCGACGCACCCGGCGATCGTCACGATCTACCAGGCCGGTGTGTCCGACGACGGCCGGCCGTACCTGGTCATGGAGTACTGCTCGCGCCCGAACCTGCAGGTGCGCTACCGCCGCGAGCCGTTCTCGATCGCCGAGGCGCTGCGCGTCGGCGTGCAGGTCGCGGCGGCCGTCGAGACCGCGCACCGCGCCGGCATCCTCCATCGCGACATCAAACCGGCCAACATCCTCGTCACCGACTACAACCGGCCCGCGCTCACCGATTTCGGCATCGCGACCGCCGGTGACAGCGACGAGGAGATCGCCGGCATGTCGATCCCGTGGTCCCCGCCCGAGGCGTTCGCCGAAGCGGGGGCGCCCGGAGTCGCCGGTGACGTCTACGCGCTCGCCGCGACCGTTTACACGCTGCTCGCAGGGCGCTCGCCCTACGAGCTGCCCGGGCAGCGCAACGGCAGCGCAGACCTGGTGCAGCGCGTGCTCACCCAGCCGCTGCCGCCGCTCGGCCGCGCCGACGCCCCGCCGTCGCTGCAGCGGGCGCTGGAGCGGGCGATGGCTCCCTCTCCGTCCGACCGCTACGCCAGCGCGCTGGAGTTCGCCCGTGCGCTGCAGCGCGTGCAGCTCGAGCTGAGCATGGCGGCAACGCCCATCGACGTCATCGACGAGAGCGCCGCCAACGACACCCCCGAGGACGACGAGGACGGCGGCCTCACCCGCATCCGGGGCATCGTGAACATCGACCCCTCGCTGCCACCGCCCATCGTGCGTGCGCCCGGCTCGACCGCCCCCAGCGCGGGCACGACATCACCCCCCGCATCGACGACCGTCGGCGCCACGATGATGCGGCCGCAGCCGGTGCAGATGCCCACGTGGGAGAGTGCGATCCCCGAGACGACCGTGCGTCGCTCGGCGCCACTGGCCCCGCCGAACGCCGCGGCCCCCGCGCCTGCGTTCGCCGGTCCGGACGCAACCGCACGGTCCCGCGCGACGGAGGAGGATGCTGCCGAAGACGCGGCGGCCGCGCCGCCGCGTCGGCCCCGGCGCACCGGCGCCCTCGTCGGCGCGATCGTGGCCGCCGCCGTCGTGCTCGCGGGGGGCGGCATCGCGCTCGCCGCGGGGGCCGGCCTGCTCGCGCCTGCGCCGGAACCCTCGTCGGCCCCCGCCGAGGAGGAGGGTCCCGTCGACATCCTCCCCACCGGCGGTGTGCCCGCCGTCGTGGAGCTGCAGGGCGTCGTCGCGGGCGGCGAGGTCACCTTCTCGTGGCGCAATCCCGCCGAGGAGGAGGGCGACAGCTACCTCTGGGGCGTGCAGCGTCTGGGTGAATCGACACGGCTGGAGTCCACCGCCGACACCACCGTCACGGTCCCTGTCGAAGCCGGCGGACTCACCTGCATCGAGGTCACGGTGGTGCGGGCCGACCGGCAGAGTTCGCCGACGGCGGAGGCCTGCGCGCCCTGACCTCAGGTGAGGGGGGTCGTCGGGACCTGGCCCGTCTCGGGCGTGTGCGAGAGCACCTTGACGATGATCCCCCGGCGGCGAAGCTCCGCGATGGTGCGCGACTCTTCGTCGACGTCGCGCCCGAGGGCGTGCACGGTCGCCACCACGACGACATCTCCTCGCGACAGCCGCCCGAACAGTCGGGTCAGGCGTTCCTGCCACGTCTCCATGGTCTCGGGAGACGGATGGCGGAAGCCCTCGATGGGCACGCCGAAGCGCGAGAGCTCGTCGCGCTGGCGCACGATGCTGGGCATGTCGTCGCGTGCCACCACCAGTCCCACGAGCCGGGAGCCGGCGGGACGGGCCAGCCACCAGTCCCGGGACTGCTCGAGATCGCGGAAAGCCGGCGGCACGCGCCCCGGCTCGACCGGCAACGCGATCGACTCGGCGTAGTCCGCCGGAGCCCGCTGCGTGGTGGTCTGCTCAGGCGCGGCGTGCTGCGGGGCGACATCGGTCATGGGCTGCTCCTTGGTCCCCTTCATTGTCTCTCAGCGGGCCGACACGCAGTCAATCGCCTTCGCCCTTCAGCCGCAGGCGAAGATTCATCTCCTCGGCGTCGAGCTCGGCCAGCGCGTGCCGCAGCGCCCCCGAGCTGATGCCGCTGCGGGCGAGCGTGCGCAGGCGTCCCCGCATCGTGGCGAGCAGCACGAGGCGCAGTTCCAGCCGGTCGCGCACGGCAACGCTCTCGTCCTCATCGGGTGCCTCCGACATGCGCGAGCCCACCTGGCTGAGGAGCTCGGGAGGGAACGGTGTGCCGTCGGCTCGCGCCAGGCCGGGGCTCTCGAGCTT
>NZ_JANJFJ010000281.1:0-5710 GCF_024626565.1 Microbacterium sp. zg.Y909 | reverse complement strand
TACGAGCAGAACGTCGAGGGCACCCGCGTGGTGCTGCAGGCGATGGCGGATGCCGGTGTCGACAAGCTCGTCTTCTCGTCGTCGGCCGCCGTCTACGGCACCCCCGACGTCGAGCTCGTGACCGAGGACCTCCCCAAGCGCCCGGCGTCGCCCTACGGCGAGTCGAAGCTGATCGGCGAGTGGCTGATCCGCGACCAGGCCGTCGCGACCGCCGAGGACGAGCGGCCGCTGCGGCACACCTCGCTGCGCTACTTCAACGTCGTCGGCTCCGGCGACCTCGCCGTGTACGACACCAGCCCGCACAACCTGTTCCCGCTGGTGTTCGAGGCGCTCATCGAGGGCCGCACCCCGCGCATCAACGGCGACGACTACGCCACCCCCGACGGCACCAACGTGCGCGATTACGTGCACGTCGCCGACATCGCCGCCGCCCACGTCGTGGCCGCCGAGCGCCTGGCCGCAGGCAAGCCGCTCGAGGCGGCGTACAACCTGGGGTCGCGCAACGGCCTGTCGGTGCGCCAGATCATGGATGCCATGGCCCGCGTCACCGGCATCGACTTCACGCCCGAGATCGCGCCGCGCCGCGCCGGAGATCCCGACCGCATCGTCGCCACCGGCGAGCTCGCGGCCCGCGACCTGCAGTGGGAGAACCGCTACTCGGTCGACGAGATGGTGCGCACCGGCTGGGAGGCCCGCCGCGGGGCGAGCTGAGCCCGGCGCCGCCCGGCGCCGCCCCGGCAGCGCCTACGCCGGCGGCGGCGCGGTGCTCGACCGCACCACCAGCGGCGCCGGCAGCAGCACGTGCCGCCGCTCGTCACCGTCGATCGCGGCGACGAGCGCAGCGAGCGCCTCGGCCCCGAGGGCGTCGAAGTCCTGGCGCACGGTGGTCAGCGGCGGCCGGTAGTTCGCGGCATCCGTCACGTCGTCGAATCCCACGACGCTGACATCCTCGGGCACGCGCCGCCCGGCCTCGCTGAGCGCCCGCAGCGCGCCGAGGGCCATCTGATCGTTCGCCGCGAACACCGCTGTCGCGGCGGCGGGAAGATCAGAGGCGAGAGCGAACCCGGATGCCGCAGTCCAGTCGCCCCGCACCGGCGAGGGCACCTCGATCCCGGCATCCACCAGCGCCGATCGCCATCCCCGCTCGCGCTCGGCGGCAGCGTACGACGCCTCGGGACCGGCGAGGTGCCAGACGGTCGTGTGCCCGAGGCCGAGCAGGTGATCGGTCGCCGCACGCGCACCGGCGGCGTGTTCGGTCTGCACGACGGCGAACCGGTCGTCGACGGGCGAGTCGACCACGACGAGCGCGAGGTCCGCCGGCGCGAGGGCGTCGCGCACGACCGCGGTCGCCTCGTTCAGCACGATGGCCCCGTCCACCCCCTGATCGCGCAGCCGCGCGAAGGCGTCGGCGATGCCGGATGCCTCATCCAGCGTCACGACCGCGACGGCGTAGCCCCGGCCCGTCGCGGCCTCGACGACGGCCTGCAGCATGCGGGAGTTGCCGACGGTCGCCAGGGTCGTCGCGACCAGTCCGATCGTGTGCGTGCGGCCGGTGCGCAAGGCCCGGGCGGCGCGGTGCGGGCGGTAGCCGAGCCGGGCCATCGCCTCTTCGACGCGCGCCCGGGTGGCGGGATCGACCCGCGGGCTGCCGTTGACCACCCGCGAGACGGTCTGCCCTGAGACGCCCGCGCGCGCGGCGACGTCGAGCATCGACACGCGCTTCGCGGCGGGGCTGGAACCGGCGCCCGTCGCCTGCGCGCGCTCGAACCGGTCCAGGTCCTTCATCGGGTCGCGAGCCATGCGCGTTCTCCTCATCCCACGATCGTGTTGACGATAACACAGGCACCGACGTACCATGTTGACGTGAACATTGCTGAGTTCGGCACGCCCGAAACCCCCGAACCGGTCACGCTGGGAGCCGGGGTGGTCAAGCGGACCACCCGCATGGCCGACGGCCGCGACCTCTTCTACTACGACGACCCCGACACCACGCTCGGCCCCGAGCGCGCCCTCGACGCGCGCGAGCTCGACCCGCGCCCGGCCACGGCCACGATGCGTCAGGACATCCTCACCGGCGACTGGATCTCCATCGCCGCCGCGCGGCAGAACCGCGCGTTCCTGCCGCCGGCCGAGCTCGACCCGCTATCGCCGCAGACCCCGACGAACCCGTCCGAGATCCCCTCGCGTTACGACGTCGCGGTGTTCGAGAACAAGTCGCCGTCGTTCGGTCCGGCCCTGGCCGAAGCCCACGGCGACGCACCCGCCGCGAGCGACCCGCCCCGCGGCATCGAGGACCTCGAGCACCTGGGCCTCGGCCGCACCCGCACCTCGGTGGGCCGCTGCGAGGTCGTCTGCTTCAGTCCGGAGCACTCCGGCTCGTTCGGCACCCAGTCCGTCACCCGCGCGCGCACGGTGATCGAGGCCTGGGCCGACCGCACCGCGGCCCTGTCGACGCTTCCCGGCATCGAGCAGGTGTTCCCGTTCGAGAACCGCGGCGAGGCGATCGGGGTCACCCTCCCCCACCCGCACGGCCAGATCTACGCCTACCCGTACATCACTCCGCGCACGACCCGGCTGCTCGACGCGATCGACCGCACCGCGCCCGACCTCTTCCAGCGCATCCTCGACTTCGAGCGCACCGGCCCCAGGGTCATCCTCGCCGGCGAGCACTGGACCGCCTTCGTGCCGTTCGCCGCGCGCTGGCCGCTCGAGGTGCACCTGCTGCCGCACCGGCACGTCGCCGACTTCGCCGGGACCACCGACGCCGAGCGCGACGAACTCGCACCGCTCTACCTGCGCCTGCTGCGCGGCATCGATGCCCTCTACGACTCCCCCACCCCCTACATCGCCGCCTGGCACCAGGCGCCGGTGCACCACGGACGCGACACCGTGCGGCTGAACCTGCAGCTCACGAGTCCCCGCCGCGCCGCCGACAAGCTCAAGTTCCTCGCCGGCAGCGAGGCTGCCATGGGCGCCTGGATCGGCGACGTTCCCCCAGAAACCGCCGCGGAGCGCCTGCGCGCCGCCGTCGAAGGAGTGTCCCTGTGACCATCCCCGCCACCCCCGAGACCGCCGCCGCCGCTCGCGACCTCTTCGCCACGCTCACCGGCCACGAGCCGATCGGCACCTGGTCGGCACCGGGACGTGTGAACCTCATCGGCGAGCACACCGACTACAACGACGGCTTCGTCTTCCCCTTCGCCACACCCCACCGCACGCACGTCGCGCTGGGGACGCGCACCGACGGCCGCATCCGCGTGGTCTCGACCTTCGACCCCGTGCCCGTGGAGGTGCCGCTCGCGGACCTCGACCTGCTCTTCCCGAGCGACGGCGCGCCGCGGGTGCCGGAGTGGTCGGCGTACCCGCTGGGCGTTGCGTGGGCGCTGCTGCACGCCGCCGGCCTCTCCCCCGACGCCGTGACGGGCGTCGACCTCGCCTTCGCCTCCGACGTGCCGGTCGGAGCCGGGCTGTCGTCGTCGGCGGCCATCGAGGGCGCTGCCGCGACGGCGCTGGCCGACACCTGGGGCGTGAGCGCCGACCGCGTCACCCTCGCCCAGGTCGGCCGCCGGGCCGAGAACGAGGCGGTGGGTGCTCCCACCGGCATCATGGACCAGATGGCGTCGATGCTCGGGCAGACGGATGCCGCGATCTTCCTGGACTGCCGCACGCTCGAGGCCCAGGTGGTGGACCTCGGCTTCGCCGCAGCGGGCCTGGAGCTGCTCGTCATCGACACGCACGTCAAGCACGCGCACGCCACCGGCGGCTACGGCGAGCGCCGCGCCTCGTGCGAGAAGGGCGCCGAGCTCATGGGCGCCTCGTCGCTGCGCGACGTGTCGGTCGACGACCTCGATCGCGCCCAGGAACTGATGGACGACGTCACCTTCCGCCGCGTCCGCCACGTCGTCACCGAGAACCAGCGCGTGCTCGACACCGTCGCCACCCTCCGCGCCGACGGCCCGCGCGCGATCGGCGATCTGCTCGACGCCTCGCACGCGTCGATGCGCGACGACTTCGAGATCTCGGTGCCCGAGCTCGACACCGCCGTCGAGGCGGCGGTGGCCGCCGGTGCGATCAGCGCCCGCATGACCGGCGGCGGCTTCGGCGGCTCCGCGATCGCGCTGGTGCAGCACGACCGGGTCGACGCCGTCTCGGATGCCGTCACGCGCGCGTTCGCCGACGCCGGCTTCGCCGCACCGCACCTGTTCACCGTCACCCCGTCGGCGGGCGCCGGTCGCGACGCCTGAGCCGCGGCATCCGCCCGCCGCCGCCGCCGCGCGCACCACGCACCACGCACCACAACAGGAGATCTCGCCACACCAGGACCTTCCACCCCGGATCGTCCTGTCCTGGTGAGATCTCCTGCCTGCGTGAGCGCGGACAGCGCCCCTCCCCTGTAGCGACCAGGGCGGCCCGCCGACGGCAGCTCCGCAAGGCCTGGCGCCCGGGGGCGGCGGAGCCCTAGCGTCGACGTGAGTCGAGGCATCCGCCCCCTCGGCGCGAGGAGAGACCATGGCCTACATCACCGTCGGGACCGAGAACTCGGCCGACATCGACCTGTACTACACCGACCAGGGAACCGGCCGTCCGGTCGTGCTGATCCACGGCTTCCCGCTCAACGGCGAATCCTGGGGCAAGCAGCAAGCCGCGCTGCTGGACGCCGGGTACCGTGTCATCGCGTATGACCGCCGCGGCTTCGGCGCCTCGAGCAAGGCGGGGTCCGGGTACGACTACGACACCTTCGCCGCCGACCTCAACGCCCTCATGGAGGAGCTGGAGCTGGAGGATGCCGCCCTCGTCGGCTTCTCGATGGGAAGCGGCGAAGTCGTGCGGTACCTCTCCCGCTACGGCTCCGGCCGGGTGTCGCAGGCCGCGCTGATGGGTCCGCTGCAGCCCTACCTCGCCGTCACGAAGGACAACCCTGACGGCGCCGCACCCGAAGAGTACTTCCGGGAGACCTCCGACGGCGTCCGGGCCGACCGGTACGCCTTCCTCACCGGCTTCTTCCACGACTTCTACAACCTCGACGAGCTGCTCGGCGAGCGCATCTCGCAGGAGGTCGTCGACGCGAGCGTGGCCGTGGCGAACCTCGCAGGCAACACCGCCATCATCGCCGCGCCCCTCGCATGGCCGACGGACTTCCGCGCCGACATCGCGGAGCTGAAGGTGCCGATGCTCGTCGTGCAGGGCACCGCCGACCGCATCCTGCCGATCGACGCCACCGGCCGCCGGCTGCGGGAGATGCTGCCCGATGCCACCTACGTCGAGCTCGACGGCGCGCCGCACGGCCTGCTGTGGACGCACAGCGCCGAGGTCAATGAGGCGTTGCTGGCGTTCCTGAATTCCTGAGGCGCGCGGGCGGGGTCATTCCTGGGCCGAGCCCGCGCCCGTCCGGCGGCGTCCCACGACCCGCGCGGCGAGGTACAGCACGGCGCCCACCGCCAGCAGGAGGATGCCGAACATCCACACCTGTGCGCTCTGCTGACTCAGCAGCAGCACGCACGAGGCGGC
Organism: Microbacterium sp. zg.Y909; assembly: GCF_024626565.1. Taxonomy (NCBI): domain Bacteria; kingdom Bacillati; phylum Actinomycetota; class Actinomycetes; order Micrococcales; family Microbacteriaceae; genus Microbacterium; species Microbacterium sp. zg.Y909. The sequence continues at coordinate 202 of NZ_JANJFJ010000281.1, read as the reverse complement.
ACCCAGCACCGGGACGAAGGACCACACCCGGAAGTGGTCGTGGTCGACCTTCTCCCGGCGCAGCACCAGCACGGCGATATTGGTGCTGAGGAAGACGAACAGCAGCAGCAGCACGACCGTCTCGGCGAGGGTGGCGAGGTCGCCGATGAGCGCGAGGACCATCGCGACCGCGGTCGTGGCGACGATGGCGACCCACGGCGTG
>NZ_JANJFJ010000280.1:0-5748 GCF_024626565.1 Microbacterium sp. zg.Y909 | reverse complement strand
CTGCGCCGTGCGATCGATCTCATCGCATCCGGCGCGTTCTCGGGCGGTGACCCGTCGGTGTTCGAGCCGATCGTGTCGAACCTGCTCTACGACGACCGCTTCATGGTGCTGGCCGACTATCGGTCGTACATCGACGCGCAGGCGCGGGTGGATGCCGCGTACGGCGACCGCGACGCGTGGACCCGGTCGGCGATCCTCAACGTCGCCCGCACGGGGTTCTTCTCCTCGGACCGGTCGATGCGCGAGTACATCGACCGCATCTGGCACGTCCCCGCGGTCGACTGAGGGCGGGGCGCGGCGGGGCGGTGCCTCAGCGGGCGTAGCGCTCGACGAACGCGCGCAGGATGCCACCGGTGTGCGTCACCGGCAGCCGGCGCACCGCCTCGAGTGTCAGGTCCAGTTCGTCCGGGGCGAAGTATCCGTACTTCGCGTAGGCACGGATGCGGGTGGAGATCCCCTCGACGTCGCACTCCGGATGGAACTGCGTGGCGTAGACGTTCCGGCCGACGCGGAACATCTGCACGGGGCAGGCCGGCGACGTCGCCAGCAGCGTCGCCGACGGCGGAAGGACGGCGATCGACTCCTTGTGGCCGACGAATGCCGCGAACTCGTCCGGCAGGCCGGCCAGCAGCGGGTCGGCGGCGCCTTCGGGCGTCCGCTGCACGGTGACGACGCTGATCGGCTCGCGATAGGTGCCGTCGATCACCGCGCCCTGGTGCGAGCCCAGGGTGCCGATGCCGTAGCAGGCGCCGAGAAACGGGAAGTCCCGCGGCACCACTTGATCGAGCAGACGCGCGAAATCCGCCTCGGCGCGCCGCTGCACGGCGGACTTCTTCTCCGGCGGGTCCGAGGCGTTGAACGGTCCGCCGCCGACGAAGACGCCCGAGTAGTCATCGAGGTCCACCTCGCCCAGCGGCTCCGCTTCGAGCCGCTTGCGCACGAGATCCCGCTCGTCCAGCCCGGTGTAACGCAGGAACAGCGCGTACTCCTCGTCGGCGGGCACGTCTTCGGCGCGGGTCGCCAGCAGCAGGAAGGGCTTCATCGCGCCTGAGTCTATGCCGCCACAGACCCCTGCTTGGCCAGCCGTGCTCGGTGGATGCCGCGGCGCGCCCTATTGTGACTGGTGACGGCCGCAGACCCCGCGGCCGCGACAGCGACGTCGCAGGGAGAACCCCATGTCCACCATCGCCTGGATCGGCCTCGGCCACATGGGTGCGCCCATGGCCGCCCACCTCGTGTCCGCCGGACACACCGTGCGGGGCGTCGACCCGTCGCCTGCCGCCCGCGAAGCGGCCGCCGCCCGCGGCATCCAGATCGCCGACGGCCTCGCCGACGCGCTCGAGGGCGCGGACGCCTGCTTCACCTCGCTCCCCGGGCCCGACCAGGTGCGCGCCGTGTACGGGGGAGAAGGCGGCGTGCTCGCGCACGCGGCACCCGCCACCTTGCTGCTGGACACGTCGACCGTCGACGTCGGCACGTCGCAGTGGTGCCACGACGAGGCCGCCGCGCGCGGACTCTCGTTCGTCGACAGCCCCATCTCGGGTGGCACGGCGGGCGCCGAAGCCGGCACGCTGTCGTTCCTCTTGGGTGGGCACCCTGATCACATCGAGCGGGCGCGCGCCATCGTCGACCCGATGGCCCGCACGGTCATCGCCTGCGGCGAAGCCACGAGCGGCATCGCCGCCAAGCTCGCGAACAACATGATGCTGTTCATCAGCGTGCTGGCGATATCGGAGGGGTCGCAGCTCGCCGAGCACCTTGGACTCGATCCGCACGTGTTCTGGCAGGTGGTGGATGCCTCGTCCGGCCAGTCATGGGCACAGCGCACCTGGTACCCGGTGCCGGGGGTCGTGCCGACGGCCGCCGCCAACCACGACTTCGATGCCACCTTCTCCGTCGATCTCGCCCGCAAGGACGCCGCGCTGGCGGTGAAGGCGGGAGAGGCCACGGGCGTGCATCTGCCGGCCGCGCGGCTCGCGCTGTCGCAGCTGGATCAGCTGGCCGAAGAGGGCCTGGGGGGCAAGGACTGCACGCTCATGGCCCGTTTCGCCTCACCCGACGGCACGCTGCGAGGCTGGGAAGGCGCGCGCCCGTAGCATCCGCGGTGCTGCCGGGCAACGACGCGGAACCGCAAGGCGGGCGGGGCTAGGGTCGAAGCAGGAGGTCAACTCATGGCTATTGCACGTATGCACGGAGGTCCGCTCGACGGACAGGTTCTTCCCCTCGACGACCCGGACATGGACCGGCTGATCCTGCCCTACAGCGAGACGCAGGTCGTCTACGAGCGGGAAGGTGCTCCGGAGAACACCGGTGACGACGACGGGCCCACCGAGGCGGTCTTCCGCTTCGTCGAGTCGCAGGATGACATCGACCCCGACCCCGACGACCACCCCGACCTGCCGTAGTCGCGTGGCAGGCAAGCCCGACCGCCCCACCGCCGACGACGAGCCGCAGCGCTCGCTCGAGGTGGAGCGCAAGTACGACGTCGACGACACCGTGGCCGTGCCCGATTGGACGGCACTGCCCGGCGTCGCCGCCGTCGGCGAGGCCGAGCGTCGGGACCTCGACGCCCGCTATCTCGACACCGCCGAGGGACATCTCGCCCGAGCGGGCGTCGCGGTGCGTCGCCGCTCCGGGGGACCCGATGCCGGCTGGCACATCAAGATCTCCACGCCCGAGGGAAAGCACGAGTGGGCGTGGCCGCTCGGCGAGGAACCCGCCGCCGACCTGCTCGAGCTGCCGGTGCCCGCGGGCGTGGTCGATGCTCTCTCGCAGTGGGCGGAGCCCCCGTTCACGGCGCTCGCGCGGATCCGCAACGCGCGCGTGGCGTATGCCCTGACGGATGCCGCGGGGGGACTCGTCGCGGAGTTCGTCGACGACCACGTGACCGCGCGCGACGAGCGCCGCGGCACGGAGTCATCCTGGCGGGAGTGGGAGCTGGAACTCGGCCCCGCGGCCCCAGCCGACCCGCAGCAGCGGGCGGCGCTCTTCGCCGCCGCCGACGCCCTCGTGGCCGCGGCGGGCGGTCGCCCCGCGGCATCCGGTTCGAAACTCGCGCGGGCGCTCGGCTTCTGACCCGCGGCCGCTGAGCGAGCGCAGCGCGACGAAACGCGCCACCAACGCCTGACGCCGCCCCCGGCTTCGTCTTGGGGCGGCGTCAGGTGGTGCGATGACCTCTGGCGTCAGATGTTGATCATGTGCCCGGCGAGGCCGTGGAAGGCCTCCTGCAGGGCCTCTGACAGCGTCGGGTGCGTGTGGACGTTGCGGGCAGCCTCGAGAGCGGTGAGGTCCCACTTCTGCGCGAGGGTCAGCTCGGGCAGAAGCTCCGACACGTCGGGTCCGATGAGGTGTCCACCCAGCAGCTCGAGGTGCTCGGCATCCGCGATGAGCTTGACGAAGCCGATGGGCTCGCCCAGGCCGTTGGCCTTGCCGTTGGCGCTGAAGGGGAACTTCGCGACCTTGACGTCATAGCCGGCGTCGCGCGCCTGCTGCTCGGTGAGACCGAACGACGCCACCTGCGGCGAGCAGAAGGTCGCCCGCGGCATCATGCGGTAGTCGCCGAGCGTCTGGGTCTCGGCCTTGGCGATGGTCTCGGCGGCGACGACGCCCTGCGCCTCGGCCACGTGGGCCAGCTGCAGCTTCGCGGTCACGTCGCCGATGGCGTAGATGCCCTCGACGTTGGTGCGCATGTGGTCGTCGATCTCGATGGCGCCACGGTCGGTCAGCTTGACGCCGGTGTTCTCCAGGCCGAAGCCCTCGACGTTGGCGGCGAAGCCGATCGACATCATGACCCTGTCGGCCTCGATGGAACCGGGGGTGCCATCGGCGTTGGCGGTGTACGCGACGGTGACCTTCGAACCGTCGTCGGTGACCGACTCCACCTTGGTGGAGGTGAGGATGTCGATGCCGTACTTCTTGTACTGCCGCTGGATCTCCTTCGAGACCTCGGCGTCCTCGTTGGGCAGGGCGCGGTCGAGGAACTCGATGATCGTGACCTTCACGCCGAAGTTGCTCAGCACGAAGGCGAACTCCATGCCGATCGCGCCGGCGCCGACGATGACGATGGAACCGGGCAGGTCGCGGGAGAGGATCTGCTCCTCGTAGGTCACCACGTTCTTGCTCAGCTCCACACCGGGGAGCAGGCGCACCCGGGAGCCGGTGGCGATGATCGCGTTGTCGAACGTCACGCGCTCGGTCGAGCCGTCGGACTTGGCCACGTCGATCGTGTGGGCGTCCGCGAAGGTGCCGCGACCCTCGTACTCGGTGACCTTGTTCTTCTTCATCAGGTAGTGGATGCCCTTGACGTGGGTGTCCGCGACCTTGCGGCTGCGATCCCACGCGGTGCCGAAGTCGAAGTGCACGTCCCCCGAGATGCCGAACAGATCGGCCTTGTGGAGGAAGGTGTGGGCGAGGTCGGCGTTTCGCAGGAGAGCCTTGGAGGGGATGCAGCCCACGTTCAGGCACACACCGCCCCAGTACTTCTCTTCGATGATCGCGACGGACAGGCCGAGCTGTGCGCTGCGGACCGCTGCGACATACCCGCCGGGGCCCGCGCCGAGGATGACGACGTCGTAGTGAGGCATGACCACCAGCCTAGTCCTCGTCGGCCGGGCGTTCCTGGGGGCCGCCCGCAGCCCCGTCGGTGCGCCGGCGTCGGGCGCGGGAGCCGAGCAGGTACGCCACGGCCGCGATGGCGGCCAGCAGCACGATCCCTCCGAGCGCCCAGGGCAGCACCGAGGCGGCATCGTCGTCAGCGGCGGGGGTGGGCGCTGCCGATTCGGTGGCCGGCGCGGTGATCTCGTCCGCGGTCGGCTCGGCGGTGGCGGGGGGTGCGGTGACTGCCTCCGGGCTAGGCGTCGGCGTGCCGGCTGCCGTGATCTCGAAGCGGAACTCACCGTCGATGGGGTGGCCGTCACTGGAGGTCACCTTCCAGGTGACGGTGACTTCACCGGCCGCGTCGCCCTCGAGCGACTGGGTGACGACGGTGCCGTCGACGACCGGATCGCCGTCGGTGAGGTCGGTGCCGGCGGCATCCGTCACCTCCACCAGCGTCGCGGTGGGCTCGTCGAGGACACCGGCCGAGAACGTGAGCGTCAATTCGGGCGGCAGCGCGGCGACCGTGCTCCCGTCGGCGGGATCCGACGCGATCAGCTCGTCGTGCGCGGCGGCGGGGGCCGCTGTCGCAAGCACACCGGCCAGGCTCAATCCCAGGGCGGCGGTGAGGGTGCCCAGAAGGGCTCGGCGGGGGGTGCGGGTGGGGGAGGGCATCACCTCTCCGACCCTACCCGGGGGCTACCGCGCGTCGGCCGGCCGTCCTACCATGACCGGCAGGCGGGCCCCCTGCTCGTCGAGCACGGACGATAAGAGGTGGGCGATGGACTCCAGGATGATGGATGCCGTGTCGAAGGACATGTCGGCGGTTCCCGGCATGGACACGATGGACATGGCGCTGATGCAGGCGTGTATGGACGCGTGTTCCGCGTGCGAGCAGGCGTGTGTGGTGTGTTCGACGCAGATGATGGACTGCGCACCGGCGTGCATGAACTGCGCCGACATGTGCAACACGATGATGCGCGCCATGCTGCGGATGCAGGGCATGACGCCCGCGTCGATGATGGCGGTGTTGGATGCCTGCATCGCGATGTGCGCCACGTGCGAGGACATGTGCCTGCCGCACGCCGAGATGAGCGAGGTGTGCCGCATGTGCGCCCAGGCGTGCCGCGCATGCATCGACGCGTGCCAGGCGGT
>NZ_JANJFJ010000279.1:0-5785 GCF_024626565.1 Microbacterium sp. zg.Y909 | reverse complement strand
CCGGCGTGGATGGGGTCGACGGCGTCTTCGTCGGGCCGGCCGACCTGGCTGCCTCGATGGGTCTTCTGGGACAGCAGTCGCATCCCGACGTCTCGGCGGCAGTCCGGCGCACCTTCGAGGCGGTGCGCGCGGCCGGCAAGCCCGTTGGCGTCAACGCGTTCGACCCCGCCGTGGCCGAGCGCCACCTCGACGCGGGCGCATCCTTCGTGGCGGTCGACGCCGACGTCGCGCTCCTCGCCCGCGGCTCGGAAGCCCTCAGCGCACGGTGGGCGCGACGTGAGCACGATGCCCCGCGTTCCGCGTACTGACCTCGCAAGATGAGAGTTCGATGAGAGCCCGCACGGACATCATTGCGCTTGCTCTCAGGTGAAACGTAGGTTTCTCCTACCGAACACCCAGGTTCGCTGACGGAGGCCCCCCGGATGACTCGATCACTGTCGTTCCCGCGTTTGCTGCAGCTGTTCGCCGCGCTGGGGGTGACGGTGCTCCTGCTGGTCATGCTCGCTCCCCCCGCCCACGCGACCACCGGCGCCGACGACTTCACCGCAAGCCCGGTCTCGCCCGAGGGTCCGGCCGAGTCCGACGCCCGATCAGCCACGGGCAAGCTCGCCGAGAGCGACCCCGACGTCCTCGGCCGCACCGACTCGGGCCAGACGGCGATCATGGTCAAAGTCGACGTCGACCCGGTCGCCGCCTACGCCGGCGGCATCGAGGGCCTCGCCGCGACGAGCCCCGCCGTCACCGGCCGCGATGTGGCCGACAGCGATGTCTCGGCGTACACCGCGTACGTGCAGGAGCAACTGGATGCCGCCTTCGCCGAGATCCAGGCAGCCGTCCCCGGTGCCGAACTGCTGTCGCGTCATGTGACCGTCTACGGCGGTCTGTCGATCATCCTCCCCGCCAACCGCGCGAAGGACGTCGCCGGACTCGAGACGGTCGCCGCCGTGCAGGACAACGCCCTGCGCGTCCAGGGGACCGCAGCCCCCGAGGAGACGCCCGCACCGGAGGAGACCCAGGCACCGGAAGAGACTCCCGCGCCCGACGAGACCGCCGTTCCCGAAGAGACGCCCGCACCGGAAGAGACCCCGGCACCGGAAGAGACTCCCGCGCCCGAGGAGACCGCCGCGCCCGAAGAGACCCCGGCTCCCGAGGAGACCCCTGCACCGGAGGAAGCCCCCGGACCGGACGCCCACGACGCCGACGGCCTCGACAACGACGGGTCGACCTTCGTCGGCGCCGACAAGGTGTGGCCGAGCCTCGGCGGTCGCGACCAGGCAGGAGCGGGCGTCATCGTCGGCGTCATCGACTCAGGCATCTGGCCCGAGCACCCGATGCTCGCAGACAACGGCATCCCCACCCCCGAAGGCGGACCGTGGGCCTGCGAGTTCGGCGGCGGCGCGGAGGGCGCCGGTGACGACTTCGCCTGCAACGACAAGCTGGTCGGCGCGTACGCGTTGCTCGACGCTTACCAGGTGCTCGCCGAAGAGCCCGCCGGCGCCATCGACTTCTGCGGCACTGACGTCTGCTCCGCCCGCGACTCCGACGGGCACGGCACGCACACCGCCACCACCGCCGCCGGCAGCGCCGTGGACAGCGCCCTCGTGCTCGGCGCCGACCACGGCCCCATCAGCGGCATCGCACCGGGAGCGTCGATCATCGCGTACCGGGCGCTCGGCCCTGCCGGTGGATACAACTCCGACCTCGTCGCCGCCGTGGAGCAGACCATCCTGGACGGCGTCGACGTCATCAACTACTCCGTCAGCGGGTCGGCGAACGTCTACACCGACCCGGTGGAGATGGCGTTCCTCGACGCGTATGCCGCAGGGGTGGCGGTGCACGCCTCGGCCGGCAACTCCGGCCCCGGGGCGTCCACGGCCAACCACGCCGGCCCCTGGACGACGACCGTGGCCGCCTCCACCATCGACCGGGTCTTCGCCTCGACCCTCGAGCTCTCCGCCACCGACGGCGGCACGCTGACCAAGACCGGCGCGACCGTCACGCAGGGCGTCACCGACGCCCCCGTGGTGCGCGCCGACGCCGTCCCTGGCTACACCGGCGGCATCCGCTGCGAGCAGCCCTTCGCCGACGGCTCGCTCGCCGGCACGGTCGTGGCGTGCGAGCGAGGCGGCAACGCCCGCGTCGCGAAGGGATACAACGCCTTGCTCGGCGACGCTGCGGGAATGATCCTGTACAACCCCACCCTGCAGGACACCGCCACCGACAACCACTTCCTCCCGACGATCCACCTCGAGGGACCCAACGACGAGCTTCTCGCCTTCCTGACCCGCCCCGGCGTCACCGCCTCGTGGGGTCCCGGGCAGGCGAGCCCCGGCCCGGGCGACGTCATGGCGAGCTTCAGCTCGCGAGGCCCCATCGGGGAGTTCCTCAAGCCAGACATCACCGCCCCGGGCGTCCAGGTGCTGGCCGGCAACACCCCCGCGCCGAGCAGCCCCGATGCCGGCCCCGACGGCCAGTACTACCAGGCCATCGCCGGCACCTCGATGTCGTCGCCCCACGCGGCAGGCGTCGCGGCCCTCGTGATCGCCGCCCGGCCCGACTTCACCCCCGGTCAGGTCAAGTCGGCGCTCATGACCTCGTCGCTGCAGGACGTGGTCAACGCGGACGGCTCCCCCGCCGGCGTGTTCGACCGCGGGGCCGGCAGCATCCGCGCGGACCGCGCCGTGGCGCCGATGCTCACCATCGCCGAGACGGCTGAACGGTTCGCCGCGAGCGCCGCCGACCCCCAGGGGCGCGTGGACCTCAACATCCCGAGCATCTACGTCGATCCCATGCCCGGTGCCATCGAGACCACCCGCACCGTGACCAACGTCACCGACCGACCGCAGACCTTCCGCGTCAGCGACGAGTCCACCGGGGGCCTGCGGGTGACGGTCTTCCCGGCGCGGTTCACCGTCGCTCCGGGCGCGTCCAAGCGGCTGTCGGTGATCATCGACGGACTGGAAGCGGCGGAGGGATGGCAGCAGGGCGAGATCACCCTCACCCCGGCCCGCGGCGGTTCGGACGTGGTGATCCCGCTCGCGGCGAACGTGCGCGAGGCGGAGGTGGCGCTCGGGCAGTCGTGTGAGCCCGAGAGCATCCGCCGCGGCTCCACCACCACCTGCACCGTCACGGCGACGAACTTCCTGCCGGTGGAGGTGCCGGCGACCATCAACGTCGCCGCGCACCCGTTCCTGAACGTCCGGGGCGTCACCGCACCCGCCAAGCGCCAGTTCCTCGGCGCGAAGTGGGAGGGCACGTTGAGCCCCGCCATCGCACCGACGATCCAGTCGGTCGCACCGGCGGCCGACTCCCACCCCACCGGCGCCTACCTGCCGTTGGCGGACTTCGGGATCGCCTCGGTCGCGCTCGGCGACGAGTCGATCATGAACTTCGCGGTGCCGTCGTTCTCCTACGGCGGCGAGGTGTACGACCGCGTCGGCGTCGTCTCGAACGGCTACGTCGTCGTCGGCGGCGGCACCTCGGCGGATGTGTCCTACCAGTCCACCGGCATCCCGAACCCGGCCTCGCCGAACAACGTGCTGGCGCCGCACTGGACCGACCTCAACCCCGAGGCGGGCGGCGCCGTGCGGGTGAGCACGCTCAGCGACGGCGTGACGAACTTCCTCGTCATCGAGTGGGAGGACGTGCCGACCTACTCCGGCAACGCCGTGAACACGTTCCAGACATGGATCGCGCTGGGCGCCACCGAGGCGATCTGGTTCGCGTACGGCGACGAGCCGGTCGCGGACAGCGCCACCAGCGCGGTCACCGGAGCCGAGAACCGGGACGGCACGAGCGGTGTCGTCGCCGACCCGCCGAGCGCGGGCGACGTCTACGCCATCACGACCGCACCGCCCACCGCCGGCGGCACGGTGAGCTTCGACTACACCCTCACCGGGGTGCTCCGCGGGCAGTGGGACACCTGGGCGACGCTCACCAGCCCGCAGCTGCGGGCCACCCCCGCCGAGCAGACGACGATCACGGTGCGCTGACCGCTCGGTGCGCTAGCCGCTGAGACCGCATCTGGCGGCCGAGACCGTGGGTGACAACCACTGTCTCGGCCGCCAGTTGTCGTCTCACCGGTCAGGCAGGGTCCGGCGGCCCGTGCAGTCGAACGGGCGCGGGGCGCGACGGACCCCCGGGGGCGATCAGGCGGTGCGGGCGGCCGCGCGCTCGGCGGCCTCGACCACGTTGGTCATCAGCAGCGCGACCGTCATCGGACCGACCCCGCCGGGGTTCGGCGACAGGTACCCGGCGACCTCCGCCACGTCGGGGGCGACGTCGCCGAAGACGCGGCTCTTGCCGGTCTCGGGGTCGAGTTCGCGTGTGACGCCGACGTCGAGCACGGCGGCGCCGGGGCGCACATCCTCGGCCCGCACGATGTGCTTCACGCCCGCCGCGGCGACGATGACATCGGCCTCGCGCAGGTGACGGCCGAGGTCGACCGTGCCGGTGTGGGTCAGCGTCACCGTCGCGTTGTACTCGCGGCGGGTCAGCAGCAGCCCGATCGACCGGCCGATCGTGACCCCGCGGCCGACGACGACGACGTGCTTGCCCGCCAGGTCGTAGCCGTTGCGCGTGAGCAGTTCGATGACGCCCCGGGGGGTGCACGGAAGCGGCGTGGTGATGGGCGTGTTGACGTTGAGCACGAGCCGGCCGAGGTTGGTCGGGTGGAGGCCATCGGCATCCTTCGCCGGGTCGATCCGCTCCAGGATCGCGTCGGTGTCCAGGTGCTTCGGCAGCGGCAGCTGCACGATGTAGCCGTGGCAGGTGGGGTCGGCGTTGAGCTCGTCGATCAGCTCCTCGACCTGCTGCTGGGTGGCGTCGGCGGGGAGCTCACGCTGGATCGAGTTCATCCCGATCGCCTCGGACTGCTTGTGCTTCATGCCGACGTACAGCTGGGATGCCGGATCGGCCCCCACCAGCACGGTCGCGATGCCCGGGACGATGCCCTTCTCCGCCAGCGCCGCCACCCGCGTGCGCAGCTCGTCCTTGATCGCGGCCGCCGTCGCGACGCCGTCGAGCCGGACCGCGGTCACTGCTGCAGGCCGGGGTAGAGGGGGAACGCCGCGGTGAGGGCAGCGACGCGTACGCGCAGCGCCTCGAGGTCGGCACCGGGCAGCAGCGCCTGGGCGATGATGTCGGCGACCTCGGTGAACTCGGCGTCACCGAAGCCGCGGGTCGCGAGCGCGGGCGTGCCGATGCGCAGGCCCGAGGTGACCATCGGCGGCCGCGGGTCGTTGGGGACGGCGTTGCGGTTCACGGTGATGTGGATCTCGTGCAGCAGATCCTCGGCCTGCTTGCCGTCGATCGCGGCGTCGCGGAGATCCACCAGCACCAGGTGCACGTCGGTGCCGCCCGAGCGCACGGCGATGCCGGCATCCTTGACGTCCTGCTGCGTGAGGCGATCGGCGAGGATCGCCGCACCCCGCAGCACGCGCTCCTGCCGCTCGGCGAACTCCGGGGTCGCCGCGAGCTTGAACGCCGTCGCCTTGGCGGCGATGACGTGCATGAGCGGCCCGCCCTGCTGGCCGGGGAAGACTGCGGAGTTGATCTTCTTGGCGATGTCGGGGTCGTTGCTGAGGATGAATCCCGAGCGGGGACCGCCGATGGTCTTGTGCACCGTCGACGACACCACGTGCGCGTGGGGCACCGGGTTCGGGTGGAGGCCCGCAGCGACGAGGCCTGCGAAGTGCGCCATGTCGACCCAGAGGAGCGCGCCGACCTCGTCGGCGATGGCGCGGAAGGCGGCGAAGTCGAGCTGACGGGGGTACGCCGACCAGCC
>NZ_JANJFJ010000278.1:0-5859 GCF_024626565.1 Microbacterium sp. zg.Y909 | reverse complement strand
GAGATCATCTCCCGACCTTCCCCGCCACGGTGGTCGATCTCGGCCGCGACACTAGCGCTGTCGCTGATCCGGACGGATACAGAGTCGCGCCCGCAATCTGTGCTTTGCCAAACGTCATCGAGAACGAGCGAAAGGCACAGCGTCTCGCTGTTGTCAGATGCGCGCGCGAGATAGACGTCGAAGTCATCCGCGTTTCCGACGTATCGAAGAGTCCCGACGTCGATCCTGTCGGCGGACCCGTCGACGACAGAATCTGGTCGATCCGCTGCAGTCTGCTCCCGCGCAAACTCGGCCGGAGGCGAGCAGGCTGTCAACAGGAAGACGGTCGCGACCAGGCCCGGTGCCACGAAGCGTCGTGAGCTCATACGCCGAAATGTACATGCCTACCAGCCGAAGATCACGAGTTTCCCGCGCTGTCGCGACCCTCCACGGCCATGTTTCTTAGCTGTGCGAATGAGATTCGCCCGCGCAAAGAAGAGTGAACCAAGGCGGTTCTCCCGTCGACCGCGGTCCAGGACGAAGCTGAGCCCGCGGCTCCCCGCAAGCCGGTCCGTCAGCGGGCGGTTTGAGTTACCAGTGGGTTCGGCGCTGGACAAACTCAAGGGTGAGGTACGGCAGGTGCTCACGGGGGACGACCGCGGTCAACGTGCCACCACTAGGTAGCTTCGCACCGACCGCGTAGACAAACGGATCGGTGTCGATCTCCGCTCCTGAGAAGACCACCCCATCGATGGCGACGTCGACGCCACGACGAATCACGCGCTCGGACGTGAGCGCTGGTGAATCCCAGTCATGCAGGCCGAGCCCGAGTTCTTCGCGAAACTGGTTAACGAGGATGTAGTTCGCGTGGTGCACCAACCGGGCATCGAGCGCGCTGTACTCGGAATCTTCGCGTTGCCATGTCGTCCGAACCGCCTCCCACAGCATCGGGTATCGCATGCGCTCGATGTACTCGATGAGCCATGCCGGGCGCGGCCATGGCGGCGCCTCTTCAACCGATCGGAGAGTGCCGTCATCAAGGTCAGCGAGATTCGCCGGATCGGACTTATCGATCGGGTTGCGCCACAGCGTCGCGGAGACGGTCACTGACATCTCCTCAACCCCGCCCTCGCCACTGCCCGCCGTCTCCACGCTGAAGTCGGCGAACTTCACAGCGGCCTGCGGAGTGAGCTCGACGATCGGGATTGGCATCGACTTCACCAACTGCTCACGCTCAAGCCGCGGGTCGGGCGCATCCTCAGGGAGAACTCCGGCGATATGCATGACGCCATCATGACCGCGGATTCCAACACCGCGCCAGATCTGGTGGAGCCTTCACGTCCGTGCGTAGAGCACACGGATATGCGTCGCAGGGACGGGACCTGAACCCGTCATGCCCACCGACCGCTTGCCGGTCCTCCGCCGCGCGCGAATCAGTCGGGTTCGTCATTAGCAGCGGCCTCGATCCAGTCGACTGCTTCGTCCGAGAGAAAGAAGCCATCGGGTCCTGACTCGCCGACCCACCACGCGCTTGAGGTCACGGAGCCGCCGGCCGCCGCGATCTTGCGCATCACCTCCGGCGACACTGCTTCGCCGTTGTGGGCGATGAGCCACGCTTTGGCGTCGGAGTCCAGCTTCGGCCACCACTCGATGATCTCCATGCGGCCACCATCGCACCGGATGGAGTCGACCGAAACCCGGTCCTCCAGCGCGACGGACCCCCTCGAACTGGCCAACACGGCGAAGTACACAGTGACGGGCGGCAACCGTTCCACGGCGGCGTGCAAGACTCCACTCGTGAAACGCATCGTGCCCGCCGCCATCGGCATGGCGACGCTCTCGCTGTTCGTCGTCGGGTGCTCGGGTGAGCGTGGAGTTCAACAGGCTCAAGGAGTCACTGCCATGGTGGCTGGAAGCAGTCCGGGCGCTGCCATGGATGCGCTGATCTCGGGGACCCTGAGGATCACCGACGCGGGGTGCTTCGCCGTGTCGTCGGGCGGAGTCACGTACCCGCTTCAGTTCCCGTTCGGCACTCGACTCAGCAACGATGGCACCGAGGTCGCTGTCCCGGGGTTGGCGTCGCTCCGCGCTGGCGACGAGATCTCGGGCGGCGGTGGGTACCTGAACCTCACGGATGTCCCATCCGTGTGCATCGCCGACAACGAATACGACGAGTACGCCGTCTGGCAGACCGTGGGCAGGTAGCGCGAAAGCCGGTCCTCTACCGGGCGTCCCTCGCGTTAGATCTCGAGGATGCCGTCTCGCGCGCTGCTCGTGTCGGGGAGCGCCATCGTTTCCAAGTCCTCCATGAGGTGGATGGCCGCATACATGGCCGGGCGGATGCGTCCGGCGTCGTCGAAGACGTGGATGCTTCGGCGGAGGCGCCCCTCTGGATAGTGGGGATGCGTGAAGGACACCGCGACGTGGGTTGTCGGCCACTCATCGACGGCCTCGACGCGCGGATTGCTGAGGCCGGGTGAGAGCGGGGACGTGCGGCCGTCGGGAGCGTGCCAGTAATTCGCGAGGTGATCGAACTCGCGGAGGACACTGCGGACGGCCGAGTTCTTGGCGTCCTCGGAGAGCCTGACCATCTTCCAAGGAATGTTCGGATCAACCGGTGGTTCATCGGGCGGCTGCGGTGCCATGCTCGTCATGGCCTCGAGAAGCTCGTGCTCGTCGAACGGCTCGGTCTCGAGGTCCGCGAGGCGGTTGACGACCACAAGCCCGTCGGCGAGTGGGACGCCAACGTACCGGTACGTGTAGGTCGTCCCGCCGAATCGGCCTCGGGTCGCGGCGGGCGCACCGGTGTAGACGATAAGCCGCGACCGGCCGCTGTCATCAATGGCGAACGCGATCCGACGGTCGATCGTGAATGCCCGAGCAGTCCCGTCCGGGCTGAGCACGGCGGCGTCGTGCTCGCCGTGCCACGCGGCTTCGTTCTCCGGGGCGGGAAACCTCTCCGAGGTGAGCCAGAGCCCGTGGCGGGTCACGCCGAGTGGCGGTTGCTCAGTCAGACCAGTGAAGCGCGTCACATGACCATCGACATCTACGTGCACGGCCGCGGCCGTTCCTTCCGGAAGCGCAGGATCCTCCGCAGCCAGAGGACGGTAGAACACCCACGCCCCCGTCGGTGCACCCAGCACTGTGCACGATGTAGCGCGGGGCCCCACATCGAGGTCCGGCCACGAGACGACGACGTCGCGTGACCCCGGTCGGCGTACAACCGCGTAGGGACCGTCCACGCTGACAACGATGCGCACAGCCCCGACGACGACCTCTGACCATCCGCTCGGAGTGACGTGCATCAGATGAGACTGCCAGACCCCACATCGAACTGCCCCGGCAGGGCAACTCTGCACCCGCCACCGCCTGCCCCGAGATCGGTCCTCCAGCGGGCCGGCGAGTCCGTCGGCCCGCACGCCGACCGGAGATAGTGGAACCCTGCGGCGGCCGCGGATCACCGGTCTGGTGGCACTGGTGAAAGTCGGGCATTCTGAAGCCAGCACCGCGTCGGTACCGAGAGTCGGCACGCCGGACTCGACGGGTGAGACCGCGTTGCCCGCCACGCCGGCCTAATAGCCCTCGACTGCCGTAGCGGACCACCGAGAGGGTTTTGTCACCCCGGAGGCGGCAATGTGGCGGCTGTCCCGTGTAGCGCGTGTCGCCATCCTTGTCGTTGGGCTCGCCGCGATGTGTGGTTGCGCTGCTGACCCCGTCGAAGCCAAGCGCACGGCGAGCACGACGATTCTCGAGGCGAGCGTTTCGGACGACGAGCCGGGGTGCTCCGCCGCCGTCGCCGTCGACGGTGACGTCGTGTGGGCTGAGGCGCGCGGGCTCGCGAACGTCGATACGGGCGCAGAGTTCGAGACGTCCACCCCGATTCACATCGGCTCGGTGGGGAAGCAGTTCACGGCGATGGCGGTGCTCATGCTCGCTGATCGAGGTGACCTGTCTCTGGACGAGTCGCCTGCCGTCTACCTGGACGGGCTGCCGGCATGGGCGGAAGATCTGACCGTCAACGACCTGATGCACCACACCTCGGGAATCAACGACGTGCTGTCAATGTCCTTGAGCAACTTCGGCACGCCGCCGCTGAGGAACGCCGACGCCCTCGAGTTCGTGAGAACCAGTCCCCTTGCCCATCTCGGCACCCCCGGCGAGTTCGACTACTCGAACACGAACTACGCGCTGCTGGCGGACATCGTCGCCGAGGTCACCGGCACGGAGTTCGCGGCGTGGATGGAGACGAATGTGTTCGCGCCGTTGGATCTGGAGGCCAGGATCGGGCCGCCAGTTCCCTCTGATCCCAGGGGTTATAAGGATGTGGGCGCCGAGTTCAGCGAGGTGGAGGCATGGCCGTGGGTGCTGACTGGACCGGGCTTCGTCACGATGACGCTCTCGGATCTGGTCCGTTGGGGCGATGAGCTGCGTGAACCGTCGCTTGTGAGCGCGGAGACGCTGGCAGATGCCATGAGCAACGGGGCGCCTGTGGACGACGGATATACCTACGGGCCGGGTCTCCTCGTTTCCCCGGATGGCGTACTCGAACACGATGGAGCGGGAGCAGGTCACTACACCGCGTTCGGGGTCAGCGCGGACCGGCACACCGCGGCCGCCGTGTCGTGCAATCAGGACGGGATCGACATGGCCGGTATTGGCGACGAACTCGTAGAAACATGGTTCACCGAGCGAACGGATCACTGAGCCGTCACAGACCCGCCGCCTATGCTCAGGGGAGGGCGAGGACGATCTGAGTCGGCGCGATTGCGGTGGCGACTGTGATGGTGCGCCTGGACGAGGAAGTCTCGAAATCCCAGCGGCGCGCTACCGCAGTCCGTCCGCGGTGTCCCGCAAGCAGGTCCCGTAGCGCGCGGATTAGGTGCTGGCGTGAGTTATCAGTTCGACTTGGATGAATGGGAGTTCGTCGCGGGTTAGGACGACAGTGACTAGGGCAGAGCCGTCGAGTTCGGTTCCGACGGCGAAGACATGCGGATCTGTGTCGATCAGGACCGCGGGGCGGTCGATTCCGTCGATCCGGAGGATGGCATCGTGTTGCACGGCGGCGGTGGTGATGTCGGGTGCCGGGGGGAGGCTGCCGACTCTGCCGTCGAGTCCTCGTTCTGGCCGGAAGCTTGTGTTCAGCACCTCGGCGGTGTGATCGACGAGCGCTTCGGCGATGGAGGGCCGTTCCGCTGGGTCGCGGTACCAGCTGGTCCTCCCGGCTTCCCACAGCATGGGGTAACGCTGCCGGTCGGTCAGTTCGATGAGCCATTTCGGTCGCGGCCAAGGCGGGACCTCGTCCAGCGCGCGCAGGGCCTCTTCGTCGAGATCTGCCAGGTTGGTAGGATCAGCCCGATCTGCGGGGTTACGGATCACGATGTACGACAACCCGACCTGCGCGTCACGCAAGCCGGCGCTGTCCGATCCACTGCCGATCTCGGACGGGCCGAACATCTCGATCGTCGGCTGAGGAGCCAACCCGAACACCGGGATCGGCCACTGCGCGATGCGTTCCCACTGTGCGTCCATTGGGTCCGGCGAGTCCATACCGAGGACTCCCTCGAACTCATAACGAGCAGATCCCATGCGACCGAGTCTCCTCCACGTTTGCGCCCAAACACCACGGCGACGATCGATGCGTGGATTCTCTACAGTCGCTGATCTGACTCGGCGACGTTCGGGCGCTGGTTTATCCCCGCGGCGTCGACGGTCTTCGGGGCTGCACCACACGGCGCGCAAGCCGGTCGATGAACGGCGGTCTGCCCGCGGGCGCGCTCCCGCGCGCGGCGCCGCGCGCGGAGGGTGATCGCCATGAGCGAAGACGGGTGGCGTGCGTTCCTCACCGGCGAAGGCGTCGATGACTGGGTGATTCTTCATGGT
>NZ_JANJFJ010000277.1:0-4979 GCF_024626565.1 Microbacterium sp. zg.Y909 | reverse complement strand
GAGGGCGTCTTCGACGGCGAGCGGATGCAGCGAGAACTCGGCGGCCACCTGCTGAAGCTCTTCCGGCGTCGGCCGCAGCAGTCCGATCCACGCCATCCCGTGGTTGTCCTTCATGTGCTCGAAGGTCTGCTCGAGGTTCTCGGGGTTTGGGATCCGCTGCCCCGCGACGTACACGGCGTTGTCGATGATCGGCATCCCGCCAGTCTGCCCCTCCCCGCCCTGGCCGTCCGCCACCGCCCCGCCCCGCCGTCGCGCCTTTTCCCGGTGAAACGACTACTGGCGGACGAGACAGTGGGTGACAACCGCCGTCTCGTCCGCGAGCATTCGTCTCACGGACAGGACAGACGCGGGCGCGGAAGCGGCAGGCCGCCGCGCGACCGCGCGCGGTCAGCCCCCGAGGGCGGCGGCGACCACGGCGCGGGCCTCGGCCTGCACCTCGGCGAGGTGCTCCGGGCCGCGCAGCGACTCGGCGTACAGCTTGTAGACGTCCTCGGTGCCCGAGGGGCGGGCGGCGAACCATGCGTGCTCGGTCTGCACCTTGAGCCCGCCGATCGGCGCGCCGTTTCCGGGCGCGTGCGACAGCTTCGCGGTGATGGGCTCGCCGGCCAGCTCGGTGGCGGTCACGGCGTCGGGCGAGAGCTTCGCCAGCGTCGCCTTCTGTTCGGGCGTCGCGGGGGCGTCGACGCGCTCGTAGGCCGAGGCGCCGAACTCCGCTTCGAGCTCGCCGTAGCGCTGCGACGGCGTCTTGCCGGTGACGGCGAGGATCTCCGCCGCCAGCAGGCAGAGCAGGATGCCGTCCTTGTCGGTGGTCCAGACGGTCCCGTCCTTGCGCAGGAACGACGCGCCCGCCGACTCCTCGCCGCCGAAGGCGACCGAGCCGTCCAGCAGACCGGGCACGAACCACTTGAAACCGACCGGCACTTCCAGCAGGGGGCGGCCGAGTGAGGCGGCGACGCGGTCGATGACCATCGACGACACCAGGGTCTTGCCGATCGCGGCATCCGCCGGCCAGCCCTCGCGGTGCCGGAACAGGTAGTCGATCGCGACGGCGAGGTAGTGGTTGGGGTTCATCAGGCCCGCGTCGGGCGTGACGATGCCGTGCCGGTCGGCGTCGGCGTCGTTGCCGGTGAGGATGTCGTACTCGTCGCGGCGGGCGAGGAGCGAGGCCATCGCCGAGGGCGACGACGGATCCATGCGGATCTTCTCGTCCCAGTCCAGCGTCATGAACCGCCACGTCGGGTCGACGTCGGGGTTGACCACGGTCAGGTCCAGGCCGTACATCTCGGCGATGAGGGCCCAGTACTCCACCGAGGCCCCACCCAGCGGGTCGGCGCCGATGCGCACCCCTGCGGAGCGGATCGCATCGATGTCGATGATGGTCGCCAGCTCCCGCACATACTCCTCACGGAAGTCGTACGTTCCGAGAAGAGAGGTGTCGATGTCGGCGAACCGCGTGCGGGTGACGCCCTCGAGTCCCGCGGCGATCAGCGCGTTGGCACGGTCGGCGATCCAGCCGGTCGCGTCGGTGTCGGCGGGGCCGCCGTGGGGCGGGTTGTACTTGAAACCGCCGTCGCGGGGCGGGTTGTGCGAGGGGGTGACGACGATGCCGTCCGCACGGCCCGGGTCGGTGGCATCCAGCGCCCGGTTGTGCGCGAGGATCGCGAGGCTCAGTGCCGGGGTCGGCACCCACGCATCGCGGGAGTCCACGCGCACGTCGACGCCGTTGCCCACGAGCACCTCGATGGCGCTGCGCTCGGCCGGCCGCGAGAGCCCGTGCGTGTCGCGCCCCAGGAACAGCGGGCCGGTGATGCCCTGCGCGCGGCGGTAGTCCACGATCGCCTGCGTCGTTGCGAGGATGTGGTCCTCGTTGAAGCTGGTCGACAGCGACGATCCGCGGTGGCCGCTGGTGCCGAACGCGACGCGCTGGGCGGCGATGGACGGGTCGGGCTTGCGGTCGTAATAGGCGGCGACGAGTTCGTCGATGTCGACGAGATCGGATGCTTCGGCGGGCTGTCCTGCTCGGCTCATCCTCCCAGTCTGCCCCCTGTGGGCGATGGGCGCACGCTGACTTGACAGACCGCGCCGGGGAGCAGGATGGATGCCGCGCCCCGCAGGCGCCGCACACGCCAGGACTAGGCTTGCTCCCCGTGACCCCCGAGCCCACCGTTCCCGCCCGTCGCACCTACAGCTATCTGGGTCCGGCAGGCACCTTCACCGAGGCCGCGCTCGCGCAGGTGCCCGAAGCCCGCGACCAGAACTGGCGTCCGGTGCGCAACGTCGGCGAGGCGCTCGCCGACGTGGTGTCGGGGCGGTCGGATGCCGCGATGATCGCGATCGAGAACTCGATCGACGGCGGCGTGTCCACCGCGCAGGACGCCCTGGCCACCATGCCGGGTCTGCGCATCGTCGGGGAGTACCTGGTCCCGGTGAACTTCGTCCTGGTCGCGCGCCCGGGAACGACGCTTGAGGACGTCTCGCTCATCGCGGCGCACCCCGTGGCCTACGCCCAGTGTCTCGGCTGGCTGTCCGAGACGCTCCCCGCCCACGCGCACCTGCCCGCCCCCAGCAACGTCGCCGCCGCCCTCGACATGCTCGACGGCTCGAGCCAGGCCGACGCGGCCATCGCGCCCCCCGGCATCCTGGAGCACCACGACCTGCAGCTGCTGGCCCGTTCCATCGGCGACAACCCCAACGCCGTCACCCGCTTCGTGCTCGTCAGCCGGCCCGGCACACTCCCGAACCCGACAGGCGCCGACAAGACGTCCCTCATCGCGGAGCTGCCCGAGGACCACCCCGGCGCGCTTCTCGAGCTGCTCGAGCAGTTCTCCACCCGCGGCATCAACCTGTCTCTCATCGAGTCGCGCCCCATCGGCGACGCCCTCGGCCGCTACCGCTTCGTCATCGATGCCGACGGCCACATCGAGAACGAGCGCATGGCCGACGCGCTCATGGGGCTGCGCCGCTTCAGCCCGCGGGTGACGTTCCTCGGGTCCTACCCCCGGGCCGACCGCGCCATCGTCCGCTACCCCGACCGCTACTCCGACGAGGTGTTCGTCGAAGCGCGCGATTGGCTGCGCGGGCTGCTGTCGGGCGAGCCCGAGGACTGACGCCTCAGGCCGCGGCCGCTGCCGCGGCGAGCAGCTCAAGCGTGCGGGTGCGTCCGTCGGCGCCGTCCAGCGGCTCCGACTCGCGGGCGGCTGCCACCGGCGAAACCATGATCTCGTCCACACCGTGCCGCTCGGCAAGTTCTCGCAGCGCGGATGCCGCCTGCTCGCCGGTGCCGATGATCCACCGCTCCCGCATGGCCTCGATGAGCGGCGTCATCGCGTCGTCGAGGTCGGCCGCCTGAGCGGCCTCGACCGTCTCCATCGCCGCCATGGGGCGGTTCAGCCGCAGGCGGGCCATCGCCCGCAGCTGCGGCAGTGCGCGGGCATCGGCCTCGTCGGCGGTGTCGGCGGCGACGACGTTCGCGGTGAGGAACGTCACCGGCTCCGGGTGCGCCTCGCTCGGGCGGTACTGCCCGCGGTACAGGCCCAGCGCCCGCTCCAGGCCCTCGCCGGCGAAGTGGTTGGCGAAGACGTAGGGGAGCCCCATCGACGCGGCCAGCTGTGCGGAGTAGTCGCTCGACCCCAGAAGCCACACCTCGGGCGCGCTCACGGCGGCCGGTGTCGCGTGCACGTCGTACGTGCCGCCCGAGGTGAACTTCAGCGTCGCACCCTCGGGTGACACCAGCGCGAGGATGTCCTCCACGTGCTGCGGGAAGCGCTCGACGTCGCTGGAGGTCCCCGACATGCGCAGCAGCTGGGTGATCACCGGGTCGCTCCCCGGGGCGCGGCCGATCCCCAGGTCGATGCGCCCGGGCGCGAGGGCCTCGAGCGCGGCGAACTGCTCCGCGACGATGAGGGGCGCGTGGTTGGGCAGCATCACCCCGCCGGATCCGACGCGGATGCGTGACGTGCGCGCGGCGGCCGCCGCAATGAGCACCGGGGGAGTGGTCGATCCCACCGATGCCATGTTGTGGTGCTCGGCGAACCAGTAGCGGCGGTAGCCCAGCGCGTCGGCGCGTTCGGCAAGGGCGAGCGAGGCGGCGACCGCCTGCGGGCTGGTCTGGCCGGTGCGGACCGGTACGAGATCGAGGACGGAGAGGGCGGGGGCGGTCGAGGCAGTCATCGCTCAGGACAACCGTGCGCCGCCCCGCGGCATTCCGCGAGCCGTCGACTCACGCGCTGGGCGCGCGCTTGACCTGCTCGTACGCGTCCAGCGCCGCCTGGCGCGACAGCCTCAGATCGACCAGCGGTCCGCGGGTCTCGGCGCCGGGCACCCACCTCCGCGTGTAGACCCCGTCGGGGTCGAACTTCTCGCGTTGCAGCTCGGGGTTGAAGATGCGGAAGTAGGGCGCAGCGTCCGCCCCGGAGCCGACGACCCACTGCCAGTTGAACGGGTTGTTCGCTTCGTCGGCATCGACCAGGGTGTCCCAGAACCACTCCTCGCCCCGCCGCCAGTCGATGAGCAGGTTCTTCACGAGGAACGACGCCGTCACCATGCGCACCCGGTTGTGCATGTATCCGGTTCGCCACAGCTCCGCCATCCCCGCGTCGACGAGGGGGATGCCGGTTCGCCCCCGCTGCCAGGCATCGAGATGCGACGGGTCCAGCGGCGGCCAGGGGAAGGCGTCGAACTCCGCGCGCAGGTTCTTCGTCGCCAGCTCGGGGAAGCGATACAGCGTGTGCCAGGCGAACTCCCGCCACCCGAGCTCCGAGAGGAACCGGCCGGCACCCTCGGTGCTCGCCGCCTCGTGCCACACCGTGAACGGGCTGATCTCGCCCCAGCGAAGGCGCGGCGACAGCCGCGACGTCGCCCCCGCGGCCGGAGAGTCGCGAGCCTGGTCGTAGCGGCCGAGATCCTCGGCGAGGAACTCCCGCAGGCGGGTGCGGGCCGCCGGTTCCCCCGGCATCCACGTCTCGCGCAGACCTTCCGCC
>NZ_JANJFJ010000276.1:0-919 GCF_024626565.1 Microbacterium sp. zg.Y909 | reverse complement strand
CCCAATCTGGACGCGTCGGCAGCAGCGACCAGTCGTCGAGGGCGTCGGATGCCGGCATCCGCGCCGGCGCATCCACGGTCTGCGGCTCGGGCAGGGGAGTGCGCGGCGCCGGGAGCGACAGGCATGCCCGCCAGAACGGGGAGAACACCGAGAAGGGTGTGCCGCCGCCGGTCGTGACCGTCCAGGGCTCGTGCAGCAGCGACGCGGCGAAGGATGCCACCTCCACGCCGTCGGCGCGCAGGGACGCTTTCAGGTCCGCGTCGACCTGCCGGGCCGCGCCCCCGTATCGGCGGTTCCAGAAGACGGCGCCGGCGCCGACCTTGGCCACCGTCTCGCGCACGACCCCGGCCGCGGCGCCCCGGCGGAGCACCAGCGCGCCGCCCCGCTCGCGCAGCCGTTCGCCCAGCGAGGTGAGCGAATGGTGCAGCCACCATTTGGCCGCGCCGCCGAGCGGGCGGAAGCCGGGGGACTGCTCGTCGAGCACGTACAGGCCGATGACGGGCTCCGCCCGGTCGATCGCCGCGCGCAGCGCAGGGTTGTCGGCCAGCCGCAGGTCATCGCGGAACCACACGATCGAGGGGGCGCCCATACGGTCATGCTGATCGACGCTTCCGGCGCCGTCACGGGGTTGACAGCACCGCCGCGCCGATCCGCCGCGCCGACCAGCCCGCGGCGGCCAGTACGTGCCCCACCGGCACGGCCACCACGAGCGCACCGGGTTCGACGCGGGTGTGCACATGCACCGCCTCGCCGAACTCGTCGCCGTCCAACTGCACCGGCTGGGGGCTGGCCGGGGCGATATCCAGCGCGGGTCCCCGCGCGTACCGCACGGCGGAGTCCTCGGTGCGCAGCGCCAGCACGCTGCGCCCGGCCCGGAAGCGGCGCAGCACGCTGTTGTCCCAGGCGACGCGACGCCAGA
>NZ_JANJFJ010000275.1:0-5917 GCF_024626565.1 Microbacterium sp. zg.Y909 | reverse complement strand
TACCGCCGGCGCGGTCGCTGGACCGGGCGATGCCGGCATCCGTCGCGAACAGCTCATCGTGCGCGGCCGAGCCCCGCCGGCGCGTGGTCTCGAAGCCGTCCCCCACCTCGACGCCCTTGATCGCCTGGATGCTCATGAGTGCCTGGGCGAGCTTGCCGTCGAGGCGACGGTCCCACTGCACGTGGGACCCGAGCCCAGGCGGCACACCGTAGGCGAGGACCTCGACGATGCCGCCGAGGGTGTCGCCGTCCTTGCGGGCGTCGTCGACCTCCGCGACCATCGCGGCGCTCGTGGACGGGTCGAAGCAGCGGAGCGGATCGGCGTCGAGCAGGTCGACGTCGTCGGGGGTGGGCAGGGGTGCGCCCTCAGGGACGCGGACGGGGCCGATCGACAGGGTGTGGCTGACCAGACGGATGCCGAGTTCCCCGAGGAACGCCCGGGCGACGGCGCCCAGAGCGACGCGGGCTGCGGTTTCCCGGGCGCTCGCGCGCTCGAGGATGGGCCGTGCCTCGTCGAAGTCGTACTTCTGCATGCCGACCAGGTCGGCGTGGCCGGGTCGCGGCCGGGTGAGCGGGGCGCTGCGGCCGCGGGACTTGTCGGTCAGCTCCACGGGTTCGGGGCTCATCACCTCGACCCACTTGGGCCACTCGGTGTTGCCGATGCGCAGCGCAATGGGGCTTCCCATCGTGAGCCCGTGACGCACGCCCGCCGAGATCGACAGCTCGTCCTGCTCGAACTTCATGCGCGACCCGCGGCCGTAGCCGAGCTTGCGGCGGGCGAGGTCGGCCTGGATGGCGTCGCGCGAGATCGGCACGCCGGAAGGCAGGCCTTCCATGATGGCGACGAGTTCGGGGCCGTGCGATTCGCCGGCAGTGAGCACGCGGAGCATTCGCCTATCCTCCCACGAGCGCCCGGCGCATTGCGGCGAGCACCTCCGGCTCCCCGGGCACCATCGTGGTCGTGTCGCCGGTGACGAAGACGCGCACCTGCAGCAGCGCCTGATGCAGCAGCATCCCCTCGCCCGAGAGGGCCGCGTGTCCTGCGCGCTCCCAGGCCTCCGAGAGCGCGGTGGGCCAGTGCCCGTAGACGACGTCCAGCAGCAGCCCGCCGGCCTGCGCGAGGGCGTCGGTGGCAGTCGGCGCGACACGGGCGTCTCCCGGGAGCGTGGCCACGGTCACCGGCACGGCAGCGTGGGACGGAGCCTCGAGCGGGACCGGGAGGACCTCGACGCCGAGCCGCGCTCCCAGCTGCTGCATGGGTTCGACCGCGGCGGGGCGCCGCGCCACCACCTCGACTCGACGTGCGCCGAGCTCCTCCAGCGCGACGAGCGCGGACGTGGCCGTGGCCCCCGCCCCCACGATGCGGGCGCGGTCGAGACGCTCGATGCCGGCCTCTCGGAGGGCTCGGACGATGCCTCCCACGTCGGTGTTGAAGCCGCGCAGGGCGTCGGCGTCGAGCTGGAGCGTGTTCACCGCGCCGGTGAGCTGCGCGCGCGGGTCGAGCCAGGTGACGGCGGCGAAGCCGGCGCACTTCAGCGGCATGGTCAGCGAAAGGCCACGCAGACCCGCGGCACGGGCGTGCGCGAGCTCGGCCGCGAAGCCCTGTTCCGTCACCTGTCGACGCCCGTAGGTCCAGTCAAGGCCCAGCGCCCGGTAGGCCGCGGTGTGCAGCTGCGGAGATCGGCTGTGCGCGATCGGATCGCCCCACACTTCGAGGGCAGTCTGCTCCCCCACGCTCAGCAGCCGGAGTCCGGGTTGTCAGCGCACCACTGCTGCCACTGCTTGACCGCCTGCTCGTGTTCCGCCCCGGTGTTGGTGAAGATCGTCTCGCCGGTGTCGAGGTTGACCGTGACGAAGTACATCCACGGTCCGTCGGCGGGGTGCATCGCCGCGTCGATCGCGAGATCGCCGGGGTTGGCGATGGGTCCGACGGGCAGGCCCGGGTGCACGTACGTGTTCCACGGGTTGTCGTCTTCGAGTGCCTCCCGCGACGAGCTCACCGTGCCGTCGTGCATCTCCTGGTAGCCGTACTGCGCGGTGGAGTCCATCTGCAGCAGGCCGAACGTCTCGGTGTTTCCGGGCGCGAGGCGGTTCTGAATGACCCGCGACACCTTGTAGAAGTCCTCTTCGAACCGGGCCTCGCGCTCGATGATCGAGGCGATCGTGAGGATCTCCTCGCGACGCTCGACGGGGACCCCGGCGCTGTCGAGCGACTGGATGGTGCGGTCGACGAGGGTGCGGATCACGTCGGCGGCCGTCGCGCCCGGGTCGAATGTGTAGGTCGCCGGGAAAAGCCACCCCTCGAGGCTGGCGGCGCTCACCCCGTAGTCGGCGGGGTTCGCCACGGCTGCCTGGAAGTCCTCGATCGGCAGTCCGAGGCCGTCGGCCAGCAGTGGGAGGGACTGCTCCACGGTCAGGCCCTCGCGCAGCTGTGCGGTGTTCGACTGCTTCTTTGTGGGATCCAGCAGCGCGGTGAGCGCCGCCGCCGAGGTCATCTTCTGCTGCAGCAGGTACACGCCCGGCTGGAAGGGCGGGTTCTGCCGGGTGTCGATGAGGTAGTCGTAGAAGGCGTCGGGGGTTTTGGTCACGCCCGCATCGAAGAGGGTCTGCGAGATCGAACGGCCGTTGTCACCGCTGATGACGGTCACCATCGCTTCTCCGGTGGCTTCGCCCTCCTCGTAGTCCTGCGGCTCCTCCCAGCCCATGAACTCGCGGATGGGCTCCTCGTAGGTGTTCCACACCCAGGCGACGCCGACGCCGATGCCGCCGATGAGTGCGAGCAGGAGGGCGAGGATGATCCAGCCCCCGCGCCGCCGACGGCGCTTGTCCGGCGGCGGAGGCGGTGCGCCCAGGTCATCGCTGGTCGCCTCACCGGTGAACAGGGCGTCGAGGGGGGCGGTGGCCGCGGGGCGTGGGGCGGGTGCGGTCGCCTCCGCCGGCGGCGGGGCCGGTGTCGGGGCTTGAGTCGGGGCTTGGGCCGGGGTAACGCTCGGGCTCGCGGCGGCGGGGCTCGCGGCGGCGGCTGACCGTCTGGCATCCCGTCGCGACAGCGGCCGGTCGCCGGTTGCGGCCGCCGCAGGGCTCGCGGGGTGGGGCTCGGAAGCGGTCTCATCCGCTGGCGCATCGGGGTCCTCGTCGGCCGGTTTCTCCGATGGCGGCCCGGTGGCACTGCTCGCGGGCGACGGCGCCGACCGGGCGACGCCCGCGCGTCCCCGGGGGTCGGGGAGCTTGCCGAACAGGTCGGCGAGCGGATCGTCGAACGGTGACGAAGATGAGGGCATCAGGCGGGCTCCTGGGCCGGGGGCGTCGGGTTTCCAGGCGGCCGACCGGTGTTCTTCTCGACATCGAGCGCGTGCTGCAGCAGTACGACGGCGGCTACCTGATCGACAATGCTACGAGAATCCCGCTGAGAACGCCCACTCTGTCTCAACGCGGCATGCGCCGAGACCGTGCTGAGGCGTTCGTCCACCATGCGCACGGGGGTCGATCCAGCCTGGGCCAGCTCGGCGGCGAACGCCCGGGCGTCTGCGGTGGACGGGGTGTCGTTGCCGCTGAGATTCAGTGGCAGACCCACGAGCACCTCGAAGGCGTCGTACTCGGCCGCGAGCTCTCGCACCCGCGCCACGGCGTGGTCGTCGCGCGGCACCGTCTCGAGCGGGGTGGCCAGCATCCCGTCCGGGTCGCTGCGGGCAACGCCCACCCGGGCCTTGCCCACATCGACCCCGATCCGGACGCCGCGACGGAACCCGCTCACGCCGACAGCGACTCCAGCGCCGTGGCGACAGATCGGAGCGCGGTCGGCAGTGCCGAGGCATCCGTCCCGCCGCCCTGGGCGACGTCGTCGCGCCCGCCGCCGCCGCCGCCGAGAGCAGCCGCGGCCCCCTTGGCGAGCACGCCGGCCTTCGCGCCGGCAGCGCGTGCGGCCTCGTTGGTCGCGACGATCACGACCGGCCGACCCGACACCTCGGCGCCGAGGGCGATGACCGCAGCGGCATCCGCACCGAGACGGTCGCGGGCCTGCAGCGCGAGCGTGCGCACGTCGTCGGCCGACGATGCGGATCCCAGCGACTGGGCGACGACCTGGAAGCGACCGACGCGCTCGGCCGACGCGACGAGCTGCGGCAGCTTGTCGCCGAGCGCGCGCGCTTCGAACTGCGCGATCTTCTTCTCGGCCGCCTTGAGGTTCGCCGCCAGCTCCGCGATGCGGGTGGGCAGCTGGTCGCGCGGGGTCTTCAGCGTCGCCGTGAGCTGCGAGACGATCGCACGCTCGGCGGCGAGCTCGCGGAAGGCGTCGAGTCCGACGAGGGCTTCGACGCGGCGGTTAGAGGCACCAACGGACGACTCGCCGACGAGGTTCACCAACCCGATCTCGGCGCTGGACGACACGTGCGTGCCGCCGCAGAGCTCGCGCGACCACGGCCCGCCGATGTCGACCATGCGCACGACGTCGCCGTACTTCTCGCCGAAGAGCGCCTGGGCGCCGAGCGCCTTGGCCTCATCGAGTGCGAGCACGC
This sequence comes from Microbacterium sp. zg.Y909, assembly GCF_024626565.1. Classification (NCBI taxonomy): domain Bacteria; kingdom Bacillati; phylum Actinomycetota; class Actinomycetes; order Micrococcales; family Microbacteriaceae; genus Microbacterium; species Microbacterium sp. zg.Y909. The sequence goes on along the minus strand of NZ_JANJFJ010000275.1, from coordinate 1,404 downwards.
GGGTCGTGACCTCGAGGTTGTCGCGCACGGCGTTGTTGGCGATCTCCTCGATCTCGCTGCGCGTCTCGGGCGACAGTGCCTGGCCCCACGTGAAGTCGAAGCGCAGGTAGCCGGCCCGGTTGAGCGAGCCTGCCTGCGTCGCGGTCTTGCCGAGCGTGTCCCGCAGGGCGGCGTGCACGAGGTGCGTCGCCGAGTGCGCCTGACGCGCGGCACGGCGGTTCGCGGCATCCACCACGCTCGTCGCCGGCTGACCCACGCCGACCTCGCCGCTGCGCACCTGCACCGTGTGGCTGATGAGCCCGGCCACCGGACGCTGCACGTCGAGCACGTCGAGCTCGAAGCCGGGGCCGACGATGATGCCCTTGTCGGCGACCTGACCACCGGACTCGGCGTACAGAGCCGTCTCGGCGAGGATCACCTCGGCGGTCTGGCCGGCCAGCGCACGGTCGACCGAGACGCCGTCGACGATGAGGCCCAGCACGCGGGACTCGGACTCGAGGTCGGTGTAGCCGGTGAAGACGGTCTCGCCGGCGGCGCGGAAGGCGCTGTAGACGCTGTGATCGGCCAGGGCGCGCTTGCGCGAGCGCGCATCGGCCTTCGCGCGGGTGCGCTGCTCCTGCATGAGCGCGTCGAACCCGGCGCGGTCGACGTCCAGGCCCGCCTCCTGGGCAATCTCGAGCGTGAGGTCGATCGGGAAGCCGTAGGTGTCGTGCAGCAGGAACGCCTCGGAGCCGGCGATGCGGGTCTTGCCGGCATCCTTCGTCTGCTCCACGGCCATGTCGAGGATGGTCGAACCCGACGCGAGGGTGCGCAGGAACGTCTCCTCCTCGGCGACGGCGTAGGCCGAGATGCGGCCGTAGTCCGCTGCGACCTCGGGGTAGGCGTCCTTCATGGCGTCGCGCGATGCCGCGAACAGCTCGGGGAAGGTCGGCGCGTCGACGCCGAGCAGACGCATCGAGCGGATGGCGCGGCGCATGAGGCGACGCAGGATGTAGCCGCGTCCCTCATTGGAGGGGGTGACGCCGTCGGTGAGCAGCATGAGCGAGGAGCGCACGTGGTCGGCGACGATGCGGAAGCGCACGTCGTCCTCGTGCACCGCGCCGTAGCGGCGGCCGCTGAGATCGATCGCCCGGTCGAGCACGGGGCGCACCTGGTCGGTCTCGTACATGTTCTCGACGCCCTGCTTGATGAAGGCGACGCGCTCGAGACCCATGCCGGTGTCGATGTTCTTGTTGGGCAGATCGCCGACGATGTCGAAGTCGACCTTGGAAGTGACATTGGCGATGGCGTACTGCATGAAGACGAGGTTCCAGATCTCGGTGAACCTGCTGTCATCCACCGCCGGGCCGCCGTCGCGGCCGTACGCCGGCCCGCGGTCGAAGTAGATCTCCGAGCAGGGCCCGG
>NZ_JANJFJ010000032.1:0-24123 GCF_024626565.1 Microbacterium sp. zg.Y909 | reverse complement strand
AGAGATGGCCAGGATGATCGCGATGACGCTGCCGGCGCTCATGCTCTTCTTCGGCTCCGGAGCGACGACGGCGAGCTTCTTGGCGAACTTCTTCGCCGCGTCCTTGCTGTACTTGTCAGCCTTCTTGGAGTACTTCGACACGTCGGGGGCGGCGAAGCCGCGACCCGCGGCGACCCGCGCACGCGTGTCGTTGGCGGCGTCCCACACCGACATCGCCGAACCGACGACGGCGCCGGCTGCGGGAACGACCTTGTCGTTGAGCACCTGCCGCGACACCTTCGTGGCCTTGGAGACGTATGGGGCGGCGTACTGCCCGTACGCGCCGCTGATCACCGGCATGACGTTCTCGCGCTGGTAGTGGCCGAGCTGACGGCCGGCCTCCTTGGCGACGTTGGCCGCTTCCCCCACGAGAACCTGCTGAGATTCCCACAGGGTGTTCGCCTGCTTCTGGAGCTTGCGGAGTTCCTTCTTGCGCTTGCGGCTGAGGCTCACGAGGGGCCCTCCCTAAATCGCTCGGACACGTTTATCCATATCTTGCCAGACGACCCCACCCCCGGACGGGAGGGGTTGCACATAACTCTGCGAGAATGTACGACATGGCACTCCCCACAGCGGTCGCGACCCTGCACACCAACCACGGCGACATCGTCGTCAATCTCTTCGGAGACCACGCACCCCGTACGGTGCAGAACTTCATCGGCCTGGCCGACGGAACGGGCGCCTGGACCGACCCCGCCACCGGCAAGCCGGGCGAGGGTCCGCTGTACAAGGACGTGATCTTCCACCGCATCATCCCCGGCTTCATGATCCAGGGGGGCGACCCGCTCGGCAAGGGCGTCGGCGGCCCCGGCTACACGTTCGACGACGAGATCAACCCCGAGCTGACCTTCGGCGCGCCGTACCTGCTGGCCATGGCCAACGCGGGGCTGCGTCGCAACGCGATCACCGGCAAGGCCGAGGGCACGAACGGATCGCAGTTCTTCATCACCACGGACCCCACGCCGTGGCTCAACGGCAAGCACACGATCTTCGGCGAGGTCGCCGACGACGCCTCGCGTGCCGTGGTCGACGAGATCGCCAAGGTTCCCACCGCGGCCGGCGACCGCCCGGTCGAGCCCGTCGTGATCTCCTCCATCGACATCGCGGCCGTCTGAGCATCGGTCGACTCGGCGCGTGACCGCACCGGACTTCGGCGCCAATCCGGAGAACTTCTGCTACCGGCATCCTGACCGGCAGAGCTTCGTGCTGTGCCAGCGGTGCCTGCGCACGATCTGTCCTGAGTGTCAGACGCAGATGCCGGTCGGTGTGATCTGTCCGGAGTGCCTGCGCGACCAGCAGAAGGCGGCGAAGCTCACGCGCATGCCGTCGCGGCGGGCGGTCACGCGCGATCCGCGGCCGCTGGTGACGTATGCGCTGATCATCCTCACGTCGATCACGTACGTCCTGGCCCAGCTTCCGGTGGTCGGCGGCTACGTCTCGTCGTACCTGGCCTTCAACAGCGCCTTCGTCCTGCCGAGTCCCGCTTTCCAGCCGTGGCGGCTGCTGACGGTCACGCTCGTGCACGCGAGCCTCTGGCACGTCGCGCTGAACATGCTGGCGTTGTGGGCGCTGGGACGCAGCCTCGAGCCGCTGCTGGGTCGCGCGCGATTTCTGGCGCTGTACCTGCTGAGCGCGCTCGGCGGCTCGGTGCTTGTGGCGCTGCTCGCGCCGGGCACGTGGGTTGTGGGCGCATCGGGTGCGGTGTGGGGCCTGCTGGGCGCCATGTTCGTGATCGGGCGGCACCTGGGCGCCAACGTGACCGCCATCGCGGTGCTGCTGGGGCTCAACCTCGTGATCACCTTCCTGCCGGGGTCGGGCATCTCCTGGCAGGCCCACATCGGCGGCGGCCTCGTGGGCGCGCTCGTGGGGATGATCTTCGCCCGCACGCGGGCCGAGCGTCAGCGGCAGCAGCAGATCTGGCTGCTCGTGGCCGTCGGAGTGGGATTGCTGGCGCTGCTGGTCATCCCCGCGCTGGTCTACGGATAGTTATCCACAGGTTCATCCCCAGCCTGGGGATGAATCACACCGGTGTAATTCACAGGTGTGGAGGGGGTGTGGAAGGGCGGCTCAGCGCCAGCGGGTCGTCATCAGGAAGCCGACGAACGCGATGCCGAAGCCGATCACGAGGTTCCAGGGGCCGATACCCGGAATGGGGAACTGCGTGCTGCTCAGGTAGAACACGAGCACCCACAAGAGGCCCAGGAGCATGAGCCCGAACATGATGGGCTTGAACCACACGGGATTGGGGGCGGGGTCGCCCTCGGGGCGCTCGGTGACGGGCTCGCCGGGCTTGTCGGAAGGTGCCATGCGGGCAAGTTTAGCCTCAGCGCCTTGTCATGCCGCTTCGTTAGGATGCAGACGTGTCCGACCCCGCCGCCCCGCCGCTTCGTCGTCGTCGTTCCGCCGCCCCGCGTGGCCGCGCGAGCGTCGTTGGCGTGATCGGTGAGATCCTCATGACCCTCGGCATCGTGCTGCTGCTGTTCATGGTGTGGCAGCTGTGGATCGGCGATGCGATCATCGGCGAGCAGCGCCAGTCGCAGGCCCGCGAGATCACGCAGGAATGGGCGATGGGGGAGCAGGGGCAGACGGTCCCCGAGCCGACGCCCGATCCCAGCGTCGAGTCCGAGCCCGCCCCGGTGGAGCCGGTCGTCCCCGCCCCCGTGGGGGATGCCGAGGTGTTCGGAGCCCTTCACATCCCGCGGTTCGGAGACACCTGGGTGTTTCCGATCGCCGAGGGGATCAGCAAGTCCCGTGTGCTCGACCCGATCGGGGTCGGCCACTATCCGGGGACGGCCATGCCGGGGGACATGGGTAACGTCGCCCTGGCCGCACACCGCTATACGCAGGGGGCGCCGTTCGAGCACGTTCCGTCGCTGCAGATCGGCGACGCGATCGTGCTCGAAACGCAGGAGGGGTGGTACACCTACCGCTTCCGGAACATGGAGTACGTACGACCCGATGAGGTGGCAGTGCAACCGTGGAAGGGGCCTGATGTACGCAGCGCTGTGGCGGATCCTCCCGGGCCCGTGGTGGGTCCGCGTGGTGATCCTGATTCTGCTGGCGGCGGCCGTCGTCTACGCCCTGTTCTTCCACATCTTTCCGTGGGTCTCCGAGCTGATCGCTCCCGAGGACGTCACCGTCCAGTGAGCGGCCGGGTGCTGGTCGTGGACAACCACGACAGCTTCGTGCACACCGTCATCGCCTACCTGCAGGAGCTCGGCGCGCAGGCATCCGTGGTCGAAGCGGACGAGATCCGCGATCCGGATGCCGCTATCGCCGGTTTCGCGGGCGTGCTCGTATCGCCCGGTCCCGGCACGCCGGCCCGTGCCGGGGCGTCGATCGCCGTCGTCCAGGCCGCGGCACGGGCGCAGATGCCGCTTCTGGGCGTGTGTCTCGGCCACCAGGCGATCGCGGCCGCCTTCGGGGCGGAGGTGGGGCATGCTCCCGAACTCGTCCACGGGATGACCAGCGCGGTGCACCACGATCACGACGCGCTCTACGCGGGGCTCCCCGACCCCTTCATCGCCGGTCGGTACCACTCGCTGGCGGTCACCGAGCGCACCCTCCCTGCCCAGCTGCGTGTGACCAGCCGCACCGATTCGGGCGTGGTGATGGGTCTGACCCACCGCACCCTCCCACTGGACGGCGTGCAGTTCCACCCCGAGAGCGTGCTCACCGAGGGCGGGTACCGGCTGCTGGGCAACTGGCTGGAGCGAGTGGGCGTGGCGGATGCCGCCGCGCGCGGCGCGGGCCTGCACCCGCATCGGGCACAGGAGGGCTAGGAGCCGGTGCAGTAGGTCAGCTCGACCGTGGAGTGGATCGGCACGTCGCCGGGTGCGAGGGACTGCGACAGCACCGTGGGACCCCCGGGTGTGGCGGGGCACGACGGGTCCTCCACGGGAAGCACCGTGAGCTGCAGGGCATCGGACTCGAGTTCGCGGGTGGCCGCGTCGAGCGTGTAGCCGGCGACGTTGACGAGCGTCACACTGCCGGTGGCGACCTCGAGGTTCACGACGGTGCCGCGTGGCACGTCGGCGCCGGCTTCGTACGAAGCCCACAGCACGAGACCTCGGGCGGCAGCGGGATCGTTGCGCTGCACGGCGCTGCCCAGACGCAGCCCCGCGTCGACCAGCGCCTGCTCTGCGGCGGCGCGATCGAGGCCTACCAGCGTGGGAACAGCCGTCGTCTCGATGCCGGTCGAGACGTACACCTTGACGCCTTCCCCGACGGCGACCGAAGTGCCCGCGGCCGGCTCCACACGGATCACGTTGCCTGCGGCGACGCTGTCGTTGCTCTCGTCGATGCGCTGCGGTTGCAGGTCGGCCGCGAGCAGCTGCTCCTCGGCACGGTCGTAGGACATGTCCACGACGTCGGGCACGATGCGGGCGTTGCTGGGCACGCCGGATCCGGGCGAGATCGTCACCACCCAGAACAGCACCGACGCCAGCAGCACGGCGACGAGCACCACGCCAGCCCAGATCCAGGCGACCGGCGGACCGGACTGCGTGCGCGTCATCGTCGTGTCGGTGCTGAGCTGCCGGAGCGATCGCGCGGTGTCCTGCGCCTGCCTCGGGTCGGGGCCGTACAGCTCGTGAGTCAGCGCGTTGACCTGGCGCCGGGACGGCCCCTTGCCGTCGACGGTGGCGTCGAGCGCCTCACGGAACCCCGCGGCATCCTGGAACCTCTGGAAGGGGTCCTTGGCCAGCGCCCGCAGCACGACGGCGTCGAGGGCGCGCGGCACTGTGGGGTTCACCTCGCTGGGGGCCAGCGGCGTCTCGCTGACGTGCTGGTAGGCCACGGCCACGGGGCTCTCGCCACGGAAAGGCTGGCGGCCGGTCAGCAGCTCGTACAGCACCACGCCGGTGGAGTACACGTCGGCACGCCCGTCGACGGGCTCGCCCTTGGCCTGCTCGGGGGAGAAGTAGGCGGCGGTGCCCAGGATGGCGGTTGTGTCGGCCACGGTCGACGACGAGTCGGACACGGCTCGGGCGATACCGAAGTCCATGACCTTCACCTGGCCGGCGTCGGTCACCATGACGTTGCCTGGCTTGATGTCGCGGTGTACGACTCCGGCACGGTGGGAGTACTCCAGGGCTTCGAGGATGCCGTCGACGTAGCGCACCGCCGTGTCGACGGGCACCGGGCCCTCGGAGATGATGTCCTTGAGGAGCGCCCCCTGGACCAGCTCCATGACGATGTAGGGAACCGGATGCACCGAGCCGTCCGGGTCGGTCTCGGTGTCCTCACCGGCGTCGTAGACCCGCACGATGGTGGGGTGCGACATGCGGGATGCCGCCTGCGCTTCGAGCCGGAAACGGGTGCGGAAGGCGCTGTCCTCGGCGAGCTCGCGCTTGAGGATCTTGATCGCGACCGCGCGCCCCAGCGTGAGGTCGTAGCCTCGGTAGACGCGGGCCATTCCGCCGCGGCCGATGGGCTCGTCGACGCGGTAACGTCCCGACAGCACGCGCGGCTCAGCCGACACAGTCACCCCCTGAGTAGAACATCCAGCCTAGTCGCTCGGCCTCCGCCAACCTGGACGGGCGCCGAGGTCAGGGCTGGGTGTCGCCCTCGCCGTCGCCTTCGGCGGTCGGCTCGGGTGTGGGTGCTGCAGGCGCCTGGATCTGGGCGACGGCCTCTCCCGACGGGCCGGTGGTGCGCTCGCCGGCGCTGCCGCCGCTGCAGGTCACCGTGTAGGTCACGATCACGGACTCGTTGGCTGGACCGACCACTTGCAGCTGACCGGCACGGTCACCGCCGCGGAAGGAGGCGGAAGACTGACCGTTGACCGCGAAGACGCCGTTATAAGCGGTGAGGGTGTACGCGCTGACGCTGCCCTGACCCGAGGGGCAGGTGTACCCGGGCCAGGTGACCTGCACCGTGGCGTCGGGCTCGACCGTCGCCGGCAGCGACGGGGCGGCGGGGGCGCTGAGGGCCACCTGCGGGCCGTACACGGTGAGGTCCACGACCGTACCGGCGGGAACGTTCGCCGTCGGGTTCACACGGTAGACCTTGCCCTGGCTGCCCTCGTCGGGAGCGGCGTCGCCCTCGACGCAGTTGGCGCCGAGGCCCAGCTCGTCGAGCGCCGCGGACGCTTCGTCGCAGGACAGTCCCTCGAGCGCCGAGGCGTTGACGTTCACCGTGTCCGGAGTCGGCTCGGCGGACGGCGTCGTCGTCGGCGTACGCGGCGGGGAGGCGCTGGACGTCGTAGGTGCCGGCTCCTCGGACTCGCCGCCCGACAGCAGCGCCCACACGGTGCCACCGAGCACCAGCACCAGCAGAACGATGAGGGCGATCAACGGCCAGGTCCACGGGCTGCGCTTGCGCTTGGGCTTGTCTTCGCCTTCGCCGTCGGCGGATGCCGCGTCGGCACCTGCTCCCATCATGGTGGTGGCGGGGAGGATACGCGTGGCATCCTGCGTCGACAGCCCCGGGTTGAGCAGCTGCGTCACCTCGTCGACGTCGGCGCCACCGGCGATGGCCGGAACGGCCGCGGCGGCAGCGGCGACGTCGCCCCGGCGGAGCGCCGAGGCGGCCCGCGCGACGGCCGACGCCGTGGCGGGCCGATCTTCGGGCTTCTTGGCGATCATCGCCATGACGAGGTTCTGCACGGGAGCCGGCACCGTCGACGGCAGCGGCGGAGGCTGCTCGTTGATCTGCGCCATGGCGATCGCCACCTGCGACTCGCCCGTGAAGGGGCGCTTGCCGGTGAGGCACTCGTACGCGACGATGCCGAGCGAGTAGATGTCGGTGGCCGGCGACGCCGCGTGCCCCGATGCCTGCTCGGGGGAGAGGTACTGCACCGTTCCCATGACCTGGCCGGTGGCCGTCAGCGGTACCTGGTCGGCGATGCGGGCGATGCCGAAGTCGGTGATCTTCACCCGGCCGTCCGGGGTGATGAGCAGGTTTCCGGGCTTGATGTCGCGGTGCACCAGGCCCGCGGCGTGCGCCGCTTGGAGGGCCATCGACGTCTGCGCGACGATGTCGAGCGTCTTGTCGACGGGCAGCGACCCCTCGCGCTCGAGGATGGTCGACAGGGCCTCGCCGGGCACGAGCTCCATGACGAGGAAGGCGCTGCCGTTCTCCTCGCCGTAGTCGAACACGCTTGCGATGCCCTCGTGGTTGACGAGGGCCGCGTGCCGGGCCTCGGCGCGGAAGCGCTCGAGGAAGCCGGGGTCGCCCATGTACTCGTCTTTGAGGATCTTGATGGCGACGGTTCGGCCGATGACGTGGTCGGTGGCCTCCCACACCTCGCCCATGCCGCCGATCGCGATCCGCGAGTCCAGCTCGTATCGGCCGCCGAAGGTCACTCCCTGCGTCGGTCTCATCTGCTCAGCACCGCCTCCATGACCTTTGCCGCGATCGGAGCCGCGATCCTGTTGCTGCTGCCTGACTGTCCGAGCCCGCCGCCGTCCTCGATCACGACGGCCACGGCGACCTCAGGGTCGTCGGCCGGAGCGAATCCGGTGAACCACAGCGTGTAGGGATCGTCCACTCCGTTTTCTGCGGTGCCGGTCTTCCCGGCGACGTCTACGCCGTCTATTGTTGCACCGCTCGCGACTCCGGATCGGACATCGGCGACCATCATCGTGGTCATCGCCGCGGCGAGGTCCGCCGAGAGGGCGCGACCGAACTCGGTGTCGTCGAATCTCTGCTGCTCGGTGAAGTCGGCGGCGATGATCGCGTCGACCATGCGGGGATTCATGACCACTCCTTGATTGGCGATGCCGGCCGAGACCATGGCCATCTGCAGCGGCGTGGCGCGCACGTCTCCCTGGCCGAAGCCCGACAGGGCGGTCTGTGCGTCGTCGAGCGCCGGGGGATAGACCGAGGGCGTTGATTCCAGCGGGAGGGAGAACGAGGTGTCGAAGCCGTACTTCTCGGCCTCCTCGCGGATGACGTCGTCGCCCAGCTCCACGGCCAGTTCGGCGAACGGGATGTTGCAGCTGAGCCGCAGGGCGTCGGCGATGGTGACCGTCTCGCCCGCGCCGCAGGTGCCGCCCCCGGCATTGCGTACGATGCTCGATGACTGCGGGAGCGTGTAGGTCGCCGGGTTGGGGAGGGTCGACTGCGCGGTCCACTCGCCGGTGGACAGGGCGGCGGATGCCACGACGAGCTTGAACGTCGACCCCGGCGGGTTCAGGTTCCCGGCGATCGCGCGGTTGTCCAGTGGCTTGAGCGGGTCGTCCTCGAGCGCGGTGTAGGCCGCCTCGACGGCGGCCGTGTCGTGCGAGGCCAGCAGGTTCGTGTCGTAGCTGGGACTCGAGACCATCGCCAGGATGCGCCCCGTCGAGGGCTCGATGGCGACGACGGCCCCCTGCAGGTCGCCGAGGGCGTCGTAGGCGGCGCGCTGCACGGCGGCATCCAGGGTGAGCACCACATTCGATCCCCGCGGCCGCTGACCGCTGATGATCTGTTCGATGCGGGAGAGGAACTGGGAGTCGGCGGTGCCGCTGAGCTCCTGGTTCATCGCGCGCTCGATGCCCGTCGCCGATCCCAGCACCGGGTTGATCCAGCCGGTGACGGGGGCCCACATGTCGGGGTCGGTGTAGACCCGCTGCCAGGCGTACAGGTCATCGGTGGGCACGGAGGTCGCGATGGCGGCTCCGCTGGCGATGATGGAGCCCCGCTGCACCTCGAAGGTGTCGTACAGGGCGCGGCGGTTCAGCGGGTTCTCGCCGAGCGCGTCGGCCTGCACCACCTGGATCACGCTGGTCGACGCGAACAGGGCCAGGAACATGGCCAGGATCAGCATCGACAGTCTTCTGAGCTCTTTGGTCATCCGATCACCACCCGGGGACGGCTGCGCACGGCATCCGAGATGCGCAGCAGCAGGGCCACGATGATCCAGTTCGCCACGAGCGACGATCCGCCGGCGGCGAGGAAAGGAGTCGTCAGGCCGGTGAGCGGGATGATGCGCGTGACGCCGCCGACCATGATGAACACCTGCAGTGCCAGCGTGAACGACAGGCCGGTGGCCAGCAGCTTGCCGAAGTCGTCCTGCCCGGCCAGTCCGATGCGGATGCCGCGACTGGTGAAGATCATGTACAGGCACAGGATGGCGAAGACGCCGATGAGCCCGAGCTCCTCACCGAGGCTCGGGAAGATGTAGTCGCTCTGCGACAGCGGTGTGAGCCACGGGCGTCCCTGTCCGAGCCCGGTGCCCAGCAGGCCGCCCTGCGCGAGCCCGAAGATGCCGTTGGCCAGCTGGTAGGTCCCTGCGCCGGCTTCGTACAGATCAGGGTCGAGGGCGTTCAGCCAGTTCTCGAACCGGCCGCCGACGTACGGCAGCGCACGCGAGGCGAGGAACGCGCCGCCCGCGGCGAGGACCAGCCCGATGAGCACCCAGCTGGTCTTGCCCGTGGCGACGTAGAGCATGGCGACGAACATGCCGAAGATGAGGAGCCCCGTGCCGAGGTCGCGCTGCAGCACGATGATGCCGAGCGAGCCCAGCCAGATCACCAGCAGTGGCCCGAGCTCGCGGGCGCGGGGCCAGGTCATGCCGAGGAACCGCGTGCCGACCGAGGTCAGCGACTCCCGCGTGCGCACGAGGTAGCCGGCGAAGAAGATCGCCAGGGCGATCTTCGCGAGTTCGCCCGGCTGGAAGGAGAAGATGCCGAGATCCACCCACACATCGGCGTTGGCGTCCGCCCCGAGACCGGGGATGATCGGCAGGAGCATGAGCAGGATGCCGACGAAGCCGAAGACGTAGGTGTAGCGGAAGAGCACCCGGTAGTTGCGCATGGCCACCACCACGGCGATCGCGGCGACGAGCGCGATCGCGGCCCACGCAAGCTGGCGGGTCGAGGTGGCGACCCAGCCGTGGAGGTCGTAGTGCAGGTCGATCCGGTAGATCATCGCGATGCCCAGGCCCGTGAGCACCGTCGCGATGGGGACTACGAACGGATCCGCGGCGGGGGCCACGAGGCGCAGCACGATATGCAGCGCCAGCACCAGAGCGGTGAGCCCGCCGCAGTAGATGAGGAATTTGGGATCGATCGCGCCGTTCGCCCCCAGCTGCACCAGGGCGAGCGCGGCGGCGTTGAGGGCGAAGGCGAAGAGCAGCAGCCACAGCTCCCGGTTGCGCTGCGTCTGCGGCATCCGGAGCTTCCGCAGCGCCTTGACGACGGTGGTGTCGGCCGTGACGTCGGGGGAGGCGGTCATGGCGTGGCCTCCGTCGTCTCGCGAAGCTGTGCGACGATGCGCTGCGCGTCGGTCAGCGACGAGGCCGAGATCGTCTCCTCGACGCTGTCGCGCACGAAAGCGGGCAGATCGTCGAGGTCGATGCCGGTGTCGGCATACGGCGTCGACAGCGAGATCGGTCCGATGGTCTGCTGGATGCCGCGGTAGACCACCACGGTGTCGGCATCGGCGCCGACGTAGAACCGGGTCTGCGTCCACGAGTAGGCACCGACCAGCGCGAGAGCGAGGGCGAGGAGCACGCCCACGAGCGAAACGACCCACCAGACGCGTCGGCTCTTCGCCCGGCGGCGATCCTCCTCGATGAGCTCTTCGAGGAACTCCGCAGCCGGCTCGAAGTGCGTGGGGTCGTTGGGTGCCTGCCGGACGGCGTGCAGCCACCCCGACCGGGTGGAGCGGGCGGCGGGCACCTCGACGCCGTTGGGGTTCGAGGCAGATCCGACGACCGTGGGCGTGCCGATGAAGACCGGGTGCTGCCCGCCGACGTCGACCAGCACGATCGTGACGTTGTCGGGCGCGCCCCCGTCCAGGGCCTGGCGCAGAAGGGTGTCGGCGGTGCGGCCCGGCGGCAGGCCCTGCCCGAGCGCCTTCGCGGTCTGCGCGTCGTCGACGACGCCCGACAGGCCGTCCGAGCACAGCAGCCACCGGTCGCCGGGCTGGGTGGGCATGATGAACGTGTCGAGTTCGGGGTCGGCGTCGGTGTCGCCCAGCACGCGCATGAGCACGGAGCGGCGGGGGTGATCGGTGGTGATCTGTGTCAGCGTGCCCTCGCGGTAGAGATAGACCCGCGAGTCGCCGATGTGGGCCAGCACCGCGTAGTCGTCGACCATGATCAGCGCGCTGACGGTGGTGCCCATGCCCGCGAGCTCCGGCTGCGCCTTGACCGTCTCGATCAGCCGTGTCGCGGTGTCGGCGATCGCGTCGCGCAGCGCCCGCTCGGCATCCGAGGGTGAATCGTACGAGTGGTCGAGGGCGGAGAGGCGGTTGATGGCGATGCTCGAGGCGACGTCACCGCCGGCGTGACCGCCCATGCCGTCGGCGACGGCGAACAGGTTCGATCCCGCGTAGCCGGAGTCCTGGTTGTTGGAGCGCACCTTGCCGGTGTGCGATATCGCCACGCTCGAACCCTGGAACACCATGCGCCGACGTTCCGCTTACTTCCGCAGCTCGAAGGTCGTCGCGCCGACCTTGATGGGGGCGCCGACCTTGATCGCGACGGGGGCGGCGACGCGCTGCCCGTTGTGCCAAGTGCCGTTGGTGGAATCGAGGTCCTGGATCATCCACTGGTCGCCCCACAGCACGAGACGCGCGTGATGGCTGGAGGTGTAGTCGTCGCGGATCACGAGGCCGGATTCGCTGGAGCGGCCGATCGTGAGCGGCTCGTTGCCCAGTGGGAGTTCGAGGCCCGCTTTCGGGCCGCTGGTGACGACGATGCGCGTGACGGTGCCGGTGGTGGCCGGACCGCCCGCCTTCGGAGAGGGCGATGCCGGCTTGCCGCCGGTGGGGGCCGCGTTGCGTTCCGCCAGCGGGGTCGTGCCGCCGGGGGTCGTCGTGCCTGAGGCGGCAGCGGCCGCCGCGGGCTCGGGGAGCTTGCGCACCTTCACACCGAAGAGATCCGCGCGCAGCGAGTAGATCACCGCGAATACGAAGAACCACAGCACCAGGAGGAATCCGATGCGCAGCAGCAGCAAGGTCAGCTCACTCACCGGCACCCCTTCGCACGTCGTAGGCGCGGGTGGCGTCGGCCGGGCGCGCGGGGCGGGTCGGCTGGGCCTGGGCCACTACCCGGAAGACGATGTCGGTGCGGCCGATCGTCACGGTCGAGTCCGGAGGCAGAGGCGCCTCGGTCACCCGGAGACCGTCGAGCTTGGTGCCATTGGTGGAACCGAGGTCGCGCACCATGGCGCGTTCGCCGTCCCACAGGATCTCGACGTGCTTGCGGCTGGTGCCGGCGTCGGGAATGGTGATGTCGGCGTCGCTGCCGCGGCCGATCACCGTGCGGCCCTTCACCAGAGGATGCCGGGCGCCGTTGATGTCGATGACGCCGCGCCACGCCACGCTGCCCTGCGCGGTCTGCGAGTCGACGCGCAGGGTGCCGGTCGTGAGCTGGTCGTCGGGGGTGACCGTGATCGACACCGGTCCGGCGAACGAGTAGCCCTGCGCGCGGGCGTGCTGGGCCACGAGGGTGTCGAGCTCTTCGCCCAGGGTGCTGCCGAACGAGCGCATACGCTCCTCGTCACTCGGTGCGAGTCGCACGGTGAACGTGTTCGGCGCCAAGATGCGGTCGCGGCTGACGACGGCGGCCTTCGCGTCGAGCTCGGCGCGAAGCGCCGAGGCGATCTCGACGGGTTGAACGCCGCTGCGGAAGGTCTTCGCGAACGCGCCGTTCACAGCGCGTTCGAGCCCCTTCTCGAAGCTGTCAAGTAGTCCCACGCGACTCCTCAGGCAGGCAGACCGGTCGCTACATGCTAGTTGCACCGGCTGGGAGAACGTGATTTCGGGGGTCAGGGCTTCGCGACTGGCGGCCCGTGGCGGCATCCCCGCTGTGCTCGGAGGCGGTGCAGGCGCGAAAGGCACCCCCGGAGTCGTGATATTCTCGGGAAGTTGGGTCCGCGCATGCGCGGCTCGCGCGAGTGGCGGAATAGGTAGACGCGCTGGCTTCAGGTGCCAGTGCCCGCAAGGGCGTGGGGGTTCAAGTCCCCCCTCGCGCACAACACAAAGAAGGGCCCCCGGGATCGGGGGCCCTTCTTCGTTCCCGTCGCCGCCTTCGTCCCGCCGTGCGCCGGCGCGGCGGCGGGTCAGATGCCGTCGAGCACGGGGAGCAGGGCGTAGAGGAGCTCACCCGTATGCCGGGCCGCGGGCGCTGCGGGCTCACGCGAGACCTCGGCGAAGCCGATGCGCTGGAGCACCGCGATGGCGGCGGCGTTGTCGGCCGCGACCCGCGCGTACAGCGGCCGGATCGGCTCACGGGAGACCAGCATCCGCAGGGCCTCCGTCGCCAGTCCTCTTCCCCGCGCGGTCCGGGCGATCCAGAACACCACCTCGCGGTCGTCCTCGAAGGTGAAGGTCCCGGCAGTGCCCACGAAGGCGCCGTTCTCGGTGACGGCGAAGGAGTCGATGTCGTCCGAGGCGCGTTCGGCGGCGATCGAGGCATCGAACACCGACCGATCCAGGGGGTCCTCCACCGTGACCCCCGGCGCAGCGGCAGCGGCGGGTTCCCGGATGAGCATCTCGTACATCGCGTCGAGGTCGTCGTCTTGCAGGGGGCGAAGCTCCACGTGTGGCATCCGGCCACGCTACCGGCGCCCGTGGGCCCCGCGACCGGCTTGACAGGCGCATGCAACGGTTTCGTCACAACGAAAACCGGGGGCTGACGCGGCACGTCTCGTTCGTTAGCGTATGGATCGTCGGGGCGACCGCTCCGGCATCCTCAGCACGAAGGCAATTCATGGCTACGCAGGGCACCGTCAAGTGGTTCAACTCCGAAAAGGGCTTCGGCTTCATCGCACCGGATGAGGGCGGCGCCGACGTCTTCGCTCACTACACCGCGATCGAGGCGAGCGGCTACCGCTCGCTCGAGGAGAACCAGCGGGTCGAGTTCGAGGTCGCACAGGGTCCCAAGGGCCTGCAGGCGGAGAACATCCGCCCCATCTGAGACTCATTCGCCGTCGCGGTGCACCAGCTCCAGGCCCGCGTCGGCGAACTGTCGCAGTGACGCGTCCGGGAGGAACGCCCGGACGAGTCCTGCGCCGATCCGCGGCAGGTCGGTTCCGTCGCGGAACAGCAGGTAGAGCGTCTCGTAGCGGGGGTGGAACTTCCCCTTGAACCGGTGCAGCGAGCGGAACCCGTAGACCGGCTCGAGTGTCTCGGCCAGCCGCTCGCTGAGCGCCGCGATGACCCCGGCATCGGGTGGGTAGCGGTGGGTGAGCGGCGCGCCCGAGAGCGACATGATCCGGGCGCCTTCGGCGGCGAACTGCAATGCGCTCGAGCCGATGAGGTACTCCATCACCGGCACGAAGCCGGCTTCACGGCGCCGCATGAGATCCAGTGTCCAGCCGTCGATGCCGCCGTCTTGGCCGTAGACCGGCAGCCACGACAGGAATCCGTCGACGTCACCCTGCGGCGACACCGCCAGCGCCAGTCGCACTTCGGGATCGCGCGCCTCCTCGAGTGTGCCGAGCGTGAACCCCATCTCGGGCAGCTCCTTGCCGCCCACCCAGCTCTGCGAGATGACCCGCAGCTGCGCCTGCACGCCCCACGGCTCATCCACCAGGCGGGTGAGGCGAAAGGTCATGCCCTCCCGTTCTGCGCGGTTGAGTGAAGTGCGCACCGGCTTCCACGCGTTGCCGCGGAAGTTCAGGCCCGGCAGGTCGACGATCGTGTCATCGGCGATCGCCAGGCTGCGCCACGTCGAGGGCGCGGCCTTGCGGGTGGCCTCCCGGACGCCGAACAGGCACGGCACGAGACCGGCTCGTTCGGATGCCGCGATGAACTCGTTCACCGATTGCGCGCGCCCGTTCGGGGGACCGAGGGGGTCTGCCAGCGCGATCGCCACCCCCGCATGGCGCTGGTAGGCCACGATCCCGGTCTCGGTGCGCAGGTAGGACATGTTCTTCCACGTCGTCATCCACGACAGCGTGCCCCCGCCGTGTGCGTGCAGCAGCGCCGCCGCGTCGGCGGCGGTCGGTTCGGCGGACGACCCGATCGCTGAGCGTCGGGCGGCGCGAAAGGCGGCTCGTGCCCACACGAGGTACCCCAGGAAGATCACCCACAGACCGGCTTCGCCCAGGGTGGGCGCCGGGTTTCCGCCGAAGAGGTCTCGCGGAAGGCTCGGTATCTGCAGACCCACCGCGACCACGCCGGCCCAGGCGATGTTCGCCGCGGCGAGCACGACGGCCACCAGCCACGCCCAGCGACGGCCTCGCCGCAGGCCCCGCGCGATGAGCACGATCACCACCAGATCGACGACCAGGTTGACCAGCGGGGCGGAGCCGGCGGCACTGGTGCCGAACGGGCCGCTGGTGGGGGAGAGGAAGACGAGCACCTGCGCGGTGGCGATCGCGAGGGTGGCCAGGAAGCCCAGCAAGCGTCGCTCGCGCAACGTCGTGCGCCGTGCCGGCAGGGGGCGCTGCACCGCGAGCACCAGCAGCACCGCGAACGCGTGCACGATGTCGGCGGGCGTCCCCCAGTACAGCAGCAGCACGGCGCAGGCGCCGAGCACGGTGAACCACACCCGCTCCCGCCAGGGGGAGCTCATCGCGGTCGCCGATGCCGCGATGCACGCCATGGTGCCCCCCGATGGGCCGACATCGAGTGAGTGGGCCATTGCGCCGGCCCACGGCCACGACAGCTGCGAGATGAGGGCGACGAACCCCAGCATGCACAGCACGCCCACCAGCTGACCCGCGGTGAACCAGCCCAGCGCCACCCGCGAGCCGCGGTGGTACTCGAGGTAGGCGACCCCGGCGAAGCCGGAGATCACCACGATGTAGAGCCACGGCGGGTCGCTGAAGAAGGTGCCCACCACCGGCGTCCACCACCGGCCGTCCACGATCGCGGGAAGACCGTAGGCGACCTGATCCCACAGCGGTGAGGAGGACAGCGGATGCCAGAGCCCTCGCGAGGCCACCCCGCAGACGAGCACGATGCCGACCAGCACGAGGGTCGCCGGAATGCGGGCGGCCAGGCGCACCAGCGGACGCCGGCGTGACGAGCTGCCCTCGATCATGGGGCCACACTAGGCGGGCGACACCGTGACCGCACCGCCCCGGACGACGGGCGTCAGCGGCCGAGAGGGTCGGCGGGCCGGTTCTTGAGGCGCGCGTAGTCGGCGAGGGCCTGGGCGTCTTCGGCAAGCCGCTGCGCCCGGCGCGCCGCATCCAGCGCCTCGACGGGGTCATCCGCCCGTCGGGCTGCGGCGAGCTCGCGCTGGGCGGCGTCCAAGCGCACCCGTGCGTCGGCCCCGGCACCCGCGACCGCGACTTCGGCGCGTGCGAGGGCGCCGCGTGCCGAGGCGAGGGTTCCCGGCAGAGCCGTGCGTGCGCCC
Source organism: Microbacterium sp. zg.Y909 (assembly GCF_024626565.1). NCBI lineage: Bacteria > Bacillati > Actinomycetota > Actinomycetes > Micrococcales > Microbacteriaceae > Microbacterium > Microbacterium sp. zg.Y909. Next base: position 7,841 of record NZ_JANJFJ010000032.1, on the reverse strand, counting down.
CGGAGCCGCTGCTGCGCCGTGCGGGCATCGCCGAGGGCCAGGTCGAGGCGGGCGCGCAGCCTCGCGATCGCCTCGACGGTGGCGGTGGGATGCCGCGGGGCGAGCGGAGTGAGGCGATCGAGCTCGTCCGTGACGGCGCGCAGCTCGCGGCCCAGTCTCTCGGCGTCGGCGGGTTCCAGATCCTCGCGCACACGCATGCCCTGGGCGACCGCGGCGCGGGCGGCGTCGATCTCCTGGGGCACCGCGTGCGCGGCATCCGTCACGAGCCGGTGCGACTCCTCGAGGGCGCGGGCAGAGGACTCGGCGCGGCGCAGTTCGCGCTCCGCGACGGAGAGCTCGGGGAAGGCGCTGCGGGTGGGGTCCGCCGCTAGGCTGCGCGCCGCCCCCAGGTGGTGCTGCGCGGAGGTGAGGGCAGCGGATGCCGTGCGAGCGGCCACAGCGGCCTGCTGCCATTCGGACTCGTCGAAGCGTCCGGAGAGGTCGGCCACGAGCGCTCCCGGGTCGCCGAGCTCGGTGCGCAGGCGCTCCAGCCGCGCACCGGCGGCATCCACCTGGGTGACGGCCGATCGGTGGGCGCGCATCCACTCGTCGTGGGCCGCGCGCGCCCCCGCCACCACGCCCAGCGCCTCTTCGGCGCGGGTGCGGATGCGGGCGCTCACCCGGCGCACGTCGACGGGCTCAGCGTCGTCGAGCTCGCGGAAGCTCTCGAATGCCTCATCCCTGACGTGCTGGGCGATCATGCGCGCGCGGCGAAGCGCGGCGGGGGCCTCGCCGTCGTAGAGCGCACCGGAGAGCCCGACTTCGAGGTCCAGCTCGCCGACGGCGTCGTCGAGGCGCACCAGCGCCGATCCCGCCCGGGTGCGGTCGGCCTCGGCGCGCGCACGGGCCCGCGGTGAGCGGCGGGCCCGGCGTACCGACCACACCGCGACGGCGATCGCGACCGCCGCCACCCCGAACACGACCACGGCCGGGATCACCCAGGCCAGAACCGTGTCGGGGAGGGGAGTCATCCCGCATCCTCCACGAGCAGGAGGGAGCGCAGCTCGTCCACCGAGTCGACCACGGCGGTCGCCCCCTCGGACTCATGGGGCCAACTGAACCCCCAGCGCACGAAGATGACCGGCACGTCGTGCACCGCCCCGCCGTCGACGTCGTGGTGGCGGTCCCCGATGAGCACCGGGCGGCTGGTGTCCACGCCCGCGACGCGCAGCCGCCGCAGCGACTCCGCGATGATGTCGGCCTTCGTGGCGAGCGTGCGCTCATCGGAGGTGGCCCCGGTGATCGAGGCGAAGTACGGGGCGAGCGCGAAGTGGTCCATGAGCGCGCGCACCTGGATCTCGGGCTTGGAACTCGCCGTGCCCTGGGGCACGCCGGCGGCGGCGAGGTCGGCGATGAGCTCGGCGATGCCGGGGTAGAGGCGGGCGCCGGTGGTGTATCCGTCGGCCTTGCCCAGGGTGCGGTAGAACGCCACCGCCCCGGTGGACTGCTCGGGCGTCATGCCGACGTTCGTCTGGAAGGACTCGAACATCGGCGGGCCGATCCAGTGCACGAGCTCGGCGTAGGTCGGCGCCGGGTGCCCGAAGTGCTCGAGGGTCACCGCGAGACGCCGCAGGATGCCCTCGGACGCGTCGACGATCGTGCCGTCGACGTCCCACAGGACGCACGAGAAAGGGGAGCGCAGCGGCATCCCTCCACCCTAATCAACGCCCCCTCCGACCGTGAGACGACCGTGAGACGACAGTGGGTGGACGAGACAGTGGGTGACGACCGTCGTCTCGGCCGTCAGATTTCGTCTCAGCGATGGGGAGGCGGTGGAGAGGCGGGGAAAGACGGGGCGGGGAAGGGATCAGAAGAGGCGGGGGGCGCCGGAGTCGATGCCCTTCATCTCGTCGTAGTCCAGCGTCACGCAGCGGATGCCGCGGTCGGCGGCGAGCACCCGCGCCTGCGGCTTGATCTCCTGTGCGGCGAACACGCCGGTCACGGGCGCGAGATGCGGGTCGCGCCCGAGCAGCTCGAGGTAGCGGGTGAGCTGCTCGACGCCGTCGATGTCACCGCGACGCTTTACCTCGACGGCGATCGTGCCGCCGGCAGGGTCGCGCAGCAGCAGGTCGACCGGCCCGATGGCGGTCGGGAACTCGCGTCGCACGAGCGTCAGTCCCTCGCCGATCACCCCGACCTGCTCGGCGAGCAGTCGCTGCAGGTCGGCTTCGACGCCGTCCTTGACCAGACCAGGGTCGATCCCCAGCTCGTGGGACGAGTCGTGGAGCACCTCGTAGATGCGCACCACCAGGGAATCCCCCGACTTGGCGTGGGTGACGCGCCACTGCTCGACGACCTGCTCCTCTTCCTCACCGGCGACGTCGGGCGTCTCGACGCTGAGGGTGCAGGGCGGGCTCATCCAGTTCAGCGGCTTGTACGAGCCGCCGTCGGAGTGCACGAGCAGGCTGCCGTCCCCCTTGTGGACGAGCAGGCGCGTGGCGGTGGGCAGATGGGCGTTGAGGCGCCCCGCGTAATCCACGGAGCAGCGGGCAATGACCAGACGCACCCGTCGAGCCTAACCGTGGTCCGGACGGTGGCCCGCCCCGACCTTCGCGCCTGCGAGGGGTCGGGCGGACTGCGAGGCGAAGCCGGATGCCACGACGAGCACCACCAGCACGTAGAGGGTGTTGAGCAGTCCGATGTGGTCGCTGACGAAGCCGAGCACCGGCGGGCCGCAGAGGAAAGCGACGTAGCCGATGGTGGCGGCGGCGCTCACCCGCGATGCGGCCTTGGCGGGATCGTCGGCGGCGGCCGACATGCCCAGCGGGAAGCCGAGCGACGCGCCCACGCCCCAGAGCGCCGCACCCACGAACACCAGCGGCAGGTTCGGCGCCAGGATGAACAGCAGGATGCCGGCGGCCGCGAACCCCGAGAGCACCCGCAGCGTGGCGACGCGTCCGAAGCGGTCCACCAGCGGACCGCCCAGCACGCGCACGACCGTCATGGCGACGGAGAACACCATGAGCGCGGCCGCGCCCAGGGCCGGGCCGCCGGAGTGGTCCTCGCTCACTCCGAGCGCGAGCCAGTCGTTGGCGCCGCCCTCGGCGAAGGCCATGCCGAGCATGACGACACCGAGCGCGTACGTGCGCGGCTCGCGCCACGCGGCGAGGGAGACGGCCAGGCGCTGCCGCCAGCCGGGTTGGTCGGCGGCCCCGGTCGCGGGATCGCCGGCACCTTCCCGCGGCGGCACGTTGGCGTAGGCGACCACGGCGACGATGAGGATGACCACGGCCACGGCGACGGCGTGCGCGAACACGTCCACGCGCAGCGCTGCGGCGACCGCACCCAGGCCGGCACCGACGACGGTGCCGAGACTGAAGAACGCGTGGAAGAGGGGGAGGAGGGTCCTGCCCGACCGGGTCTCGATCGCCGCGCCCTCGACGTTCATCATGACGTCGACCGCCCCGTTGCCGAAGCCGAACAGTGCCAGTCCGATCACCACGAGCGGCACCGACGAGGCGACATTGGTGCCCACCCCGATCAGCGCCACGCCGACGGCGAAGATGACCATGGCGCCGAGCATGCCGTGCCGGGTGCCGAAGCGGGCGATGATGACCCCGGATGCGGACAGACCCAGGATCGAGGCGATGCCCATGCCGAGCAGCATGAGCCCGATGTCGCTGTTCTCGATGCCGAGATCGGTGCGGATGGCCGGGACCCGCGACGCCCACGTGGCGATGCTCAATCCACTGGCGGTGAAGATCGCGAAGATGGCGGCGCGCCAGCGCACGAGCTGCGTTCGAGTGAGCTGGGCTTCCACCGATCCAGCCTAGCGAATCGATTCGCCACCCCACCCTGCAGGCTACGATCGGGGACGTCATGAGCACGCGCCGCGCAACGATCGCCGACGTCGCCCGCACCGCCGGGGTGTCGCCGTCGACCGCGTCGGTGGTGTTCAGCGGCAAGACCGCCGTCTCGGATGCCACCCGTGAGCGCGTGCTGCAAGCGGCATCGGACCTGGGCTACACCGGCCCCGACCCACGCGCCGCGTCCCTGCGCCGCGGCCGCTCCGGCATCGTCGGCGTGCTGTTCCAGGGGCACCTCGGTGCCGCGTTCGTCGACCCGGTCGTGCGCGCGATGATGGACGGCCTCGCCGACGCGGTGGCGCCGATGGATGCCGGGCTCCTGCTGCTGCGCCACGATGCGGACGGGACCACGGGGGGCGCCTCGCTGACGAACGCCCCCATCGACGCCGCCGTGCTGGTCGGATGGACCTCGGTGATCGCAGAGTCCCTGCAGACGCTGCGCGCGCGGGGCATCCCCGTCGTCGTCGTCGAGGGCGACGCCGGGCCGGACGTGCCGCGGGTGATCCTGGACAACCGCGAGGCCCAGCGGGCCCTGGCCAGCCACGTCCGCTCGCTGGGACACACCGACGTCGCACTGCTCACGCTGCCCACCGACATCCGCCGCCGCCCGGGATGGCTGGATGCCGACGGCGACATCGGGGTGGATGTCACGCGCCACCGTCTGGAGGGCGCACGCGAGGTGTACCCCGACGCCCCCGCCTACGCCGCGGCCGGCAGCTCGATCGACGAGGGAGCGGCCGCGGGGCGCGCGATCCTCGCCGACCCGCAGGGGCGCCCGACCGCGGTGCTCGCCCAGAGCGATCTGCTCGCCGCGGGCGTGCTGCGGGCCGCCGAGGAGCTCGGATTGCGGGTACCCGACGACCTCAGCGTGACCGGCTTCGACGGCATCGCAGTCGATGGCCTGGCACCTTTCGACCTCACGACGATGGTGCAGCCGGCGATGGAGAAGGGGCGCGCTGCGGGTGAGGCCGTCGTGGCCATGCTCGAGGGGAACGAAGCCCCGTCGGTGTGCTTCAGCAGCGTGTACCGCGAGGGGAATACGACAGCCCCGATGACGCGGTAGTCACCCTTTCGGACGGAACCGCCCTCCGGCCCGGGTAGACTCGGACTCGATCCCGTAACGTTCGTGCCTCTGGCCGCGACCCCCGAGGAGGCCGCGCATGCTGATGATCCTCGGCGCGTTCGCGATCCTTCCGCTCACGCTGCCGTGGCTGGTCAGCCGCATCGGTGCCCGCGCCTTCTACGTCGCCGCCGTGCTGCCGGTGATCGCGTTCGTCCACACGCTCACGCTGACGCCCGCCGTGCTGTCGGGCGAGGCCCCGTTCGAGACGTTCTCGTGGATCCCGGCCCTCGACATCGCCATCTCGATGCGCATGGACACGCTCGGCTGGGTCATGGCGCTGATCGTCACGGGCGTCGGTGCCCTCGTGATGGCCTACTGCCGCTGGTACTTCGACGGCAAGCGCGACGGCGTGGGCCAGTTCTGCGCCGTGCTGCTGGCCTTCGCCGGCGCCATGTACGGCCTGGTCCTCACCGACGACATCGTCCTGCTCGTCATGCTCTGGGAAGTCACGAGCGTGCTGTCGTACCTGCTCATCGGGTTCTACCACCGCCGCGGGGCGAGCCGCCGCGCCGCAATGCAGGCGCTGCTGGTGACGACTCTCGGCGGCCTGGTGATGCTGATCGGCGTGGTGCTGCTCGTGGTGCACACCGGCACGACGAGCCTCTCGGGCATTTTGGAACTCGCTCCCACCGGTCCCGTGGTCGATGCCGCTCTGGTGCTCATCCTCGTCGGCGCGCTGAGCAAGTCGGCCATCTTCCCCTTCCACTTCTGGCTTCCCGGCGCCATGGCGGCGCCCACGCCGGTGAGCGCCTACCTGCACGCTGCGGCCATGGTCAAGGCCGGCATCTACCTCATCGCCCGCCTGGCGCCGGTGTTCGCGCTGGAGGCGCCGTGGCGGCCCATCGTCGTGGGGCTGGGTGTTCTCACCATGCTCATCGGGGGGCTGCAGGCGCTGCGGGAATCGGACCTCAAGCGCGTCCTCGCCTTCGGCACGGTGAGCCAGCTCGGCATGCTCACCGCGGTGCTCGGGTACGGCACGCGCGACGCCGCGCTGGCGGGCCTGGCGTTGCTGATCAGCCACGCCCTGTTCAAGTCGGCCCTCTTCCTGGTCGTGGGTGTCATCGACCGCCAGCTCTCCACGCGAGACATCTCCGAGCTGTCGGGGGTCGGGCGGCAGGCCCCCACCCTCGCGGTGTTCACGATCATCGCGGTGGCCTCGATGGTCGGAGTCATCCCCACCATCGGGTTCGTGGCAAAGGAGGCGGCCCTCACGGCGTTCTTGAACGAAGGCGCTGACGGCCAGCTCTGGGCGATCGTCGGTCTGGTCGGCCTGGTGCTCGGATCCGTGCTCACCGCCGCATATGGCATCCGCTTCATCTGGGGTGCGTTCTGGACCAAGAAGGATGCCACCGGGCAACCCATGCCGCGCACGGAATGGCCCGACCCGCCGATCGGGTTCCTGGGTGCTCCCGTGACGCTCGCGGGTCTGACCCTCGTGGCAGGCCTCGCCGCCCCGCTGGTCGACGGTGTGCTGTCGACCTACGCCGACACCGCGCCCGTGGCGAGCCCTGGCGTCTCCGCCCCGGATCACGTCTACCATCTCGCGCTCTGGCACGGGTTCGAGCCCGCCCTGTGGCTTTCGCTGGGCTCGATCGCGGTGGGAGCAGCCCTGTTCTGGCTGGTCAAGCGGGTCGGCGCTCCGCGCCGGCTGCTGCCCTTCACCGCCGCCAACGTCTACAACCTGGTGCTGCGCGGCATCGCTCGACTGGCCGTCATCACCGTGTCGATCACGCAGCGAGGTTCGCTGCCCCTGTACGTCGGGACGATCTTCGTCGTCTTCGTCGCCGCGGAGGGCACGGCGCTGCTCGCGTCGCCCGAGTGGAAGGTGAACCTCGACGCCTGGCAGTCGCCGGCACAGCTGATCGTCGCCCCGATCATGATCATCGCTGGCATCGTCGCCGTCCGCGCCCGCAAGCGGTACACCGGCGTGGTGCTCGTGTCGGTGACTGGGCTCGGCATGGTCGTGCTCTTCGCCACGAGCGGCGCCCCCGACCTCGCTCTGACGCAGGTGCTCGTCGAGACGGTCACGCTCGTCACCTTCGCCCTGGTGCTGCGCCGCATCCCGGCGCGCCTGGGTGAGCACAACGCGTCGGTGCTGCCGGTGGCGCGCGCGGTGCTCGCCGTCGCGGTCGGCCTCACGATGGCGATGGTCGCCGTCGTCGCGACCGGCGCCCGAATCCACGAGCCGGTGTCGACGGCGTTCCCCGAGCTGGCGTACGAGCTGGGCCACGGCAAGAACGTGGTGAACGTGGCGCTGGTGGACCTGCGCGGCTGGGACACCATGGGGGAGCTGTCGGTGCTGATCCTCGCCGCCACCGGAGTGGCATCCCTCGTCTTCGTCACCCATCGCGCCGACACGCTCTCCCGCGCCGTCTCGCCGCTGCCGAACCTCTCGACCCGCACGCGCCGTCCGCTCGTCGACACCGACGAGGGCCCGCGCCCCCAGACGGCCGACAACCGCGGCGCCCCCCGCACCTGGCTCGTTGGCGGTCAGCGGGTCAGGCCCGAGAATCGCTCGATCATGCTCGAGGTGATCGTGCGCATCCTGTTCCACACGATCATGCTCGTGTCGATCTACCTGCTCTTCGCCGGCCACAACCTTCCCGGTGGCGGCTTCGCCGGGGGCCTCGTCGCCGGCATGGGCCTCGTCATGCGCTACGTCGCAGGCGGGCGCTACGAGCTCGGCGCCGCCGCCCCCACCGACGCCGGGCGACTGCTGGGCGTGGGGATGGCGCTCGCCGTCGGCACGGCCGTCGTGCCGCTGCTGTTCGGCGAGGCGCCGCTGACGAGCACGTTCTGGGAAGCGAATCTGCCCGTGATCGGACACGTCGAGTTCGTCACCTCGACGATCTTCGACGTCGGCGTGTACCTCG